>NZ_JBFBDO010000053.1:0-55789 GCF_040683335.1 Kitasatospora sp. NPDC093806 | reverse complement strand
GGTGCTGCGCGGCGTCGCGCACTTCACCGAGCTGCCGGAGATCCGCCTGCTCCGGCTCGGCCGGCGGGGCGGGCTCGGGGCCCAGCGCGCCGGCCCGCAGCAGGGCGCCGAGCGCCCGGCGGCCCCTGGCCCCCAGCACGTCGCCCGGGCCGAACCGGAGCAGGCGGATCTCCGGCAGCTCGGTGAAGTGCGCGACGCCGCGCAGCACCTCGTAGAGGTCGCTGCCGGGGGCGACCTCCAAGTCCCCCGCGACGTAGGCGCGGGCCAGGCCCAGCTCGCTCGGCCGCCAGAGCAGCCGGCGCAGCGCCCGGCGGTTGCGCAGCACCACCGTGGGCGCCCCGGGCGGCCCGGCGACGCTGCCGTCCCAGACCTGCACGCGCAGCGGTGCCGGGACTCCCAGCAGCCCCTCCAGGGCCTCGACCAGCCGTCCCGCGAGCTCCGCCATCGCCGTCTCCGTCCTGCCGTACCTGCACAGCCCTACCGGACCCGGCCGGTTGGGGCCGGGGAGGCCCGTGGCGGTCGGCGACTCGGAACGAGCGGACCAAGCCAAGCCCACCGCGGCGCGGGCCCGTCCGGGCGGCACGCCACGGGGACCGGCTGTCACTCGAACGCCGACGGGCCCCACCGGCTGCAACAGCCGGTGGGGCCCGTCCATTCCGTCCGCGGACGAAAATCCGTCCGGACGAGGGGAACTGATTCCCGGTCAGGTCCGGTGGATCAGTCCTCCTCGGCCAGGGTCAGCTCGATGCCGCCGGTGAAGCCGGCCGCCGCGTTGTAGATGAACGCCGAGAGCGTGGAGAGCGCGGTCAGCAGCACCACGTCGACCACGGCGATCAGCGAGGTGAAGGTCATCACCTTGCCGAAGCCCACGTAATCCATCAGGTTGATGCCACCGGTGGTGTCCGAGCCGGTGACGTCCTTCAGGGTCTTGGTCAGCGAGTCGAAGACGCCGAGCGAGTCCAGCGTCATCCACAGCACCGCGGCCGCGACGATGATGATGATCCCGACCGCCAGCGACAGCAGGAAGCTGACCTTCATCACCGACCACGGGTCGGCCTTGGTGATCCGCAGCCGGGCCTTCCTGGTCCGGCCGAGACCGCCGGCCGGGGCGGCCTGCGGGGGAGCCGGACGGCGGGTGCCGCCGGCCGGGGTCCCGCCGGGCGGCGTGTTGCCGCCGCCGACCCGGGTGCCCCGGGGCGGGGTCGGCTGCCCCTTGGCGTAGGTGGTCGGCTGCGAGAACCCGCTCGGCGCCGGTGCGCCCGGCGGCGGGGGCGTCTGCTGGCCGCCGTACGTCGCCCCGCCCTGACCCGCCGCGCCGACCGGGGGCATCAGCGAGGTGGACGCGGCCGGGTGCTCGGCCGGCGGCTGCGGCACGCCGTACGCCCCGCCGCCCTGTGCCGCGCCCGGACGGCCGCCGCCGGCTCCTCCCGCAGCACCCGTGGCTCCACTCACTGGTCCTCCCGCACTTCCCACCAGGGCGGCCACCGCCCTGCTTCGTCACTCGTCTTCCAGCACCCGGCGGGATTGCCCGGAACTGGTCGGCGGCCGGTACCGGCACGCCGCGCACGGATGCACGGACGTGACGGTACCGGCCGACGCGGTACGACTCAGCCCTGGGCGGTCTCGCCGCCCGGTGCCGTCCCCGTACCCTCGGCCACGTCTGCCACCTCGGTGGTCTCGGTGGTCCCGGTGGCCTCGGTGGGTGCCACCTCGTCCTCCGCCGACTCCTCGTCCTCCGCCTCCGCGTTGCGGGCCATGCCCACCACCGCGTCGCGCTTTCCGAGGTTGATCAGTTGGACGCCCATGGTGTCACGTCCGGTTTCACGAACCTCGGAAACCCTCGTGCGGATCACCCCGCCGGACAGGGTGATCGCCATGATCTCGTCGCTCTCGTCGACGACGAGGGCGCCGACCAGCGAGCCCCGGCCCTCGACGATCTTCGCCGCCTTGGTGCCGAAACCGCCGCGTCCCTGGACACGGTACTCGTCCACCCCGGTCCGCTTGGCGTAGCCGCCGTCGGTCGCGGTGAAGACGAAGGTGCCGGGCCGGACCACGTTCATCGAGAGCAGCTCGTCGTCCTCGCGGAAGGCCATGCCCTTGACGCCGGAGGTGGCGCGGCCGGTGGACCGCAGCGCCTCGTCGGTGGCGGTGAACCGGATCGACTGGGCCTTCTTGGAGACCAGCAGCAGGTCGTCCTCGGCGGAGACCAGCTCGGCGCCGATCAGCTCGTCGTCCCGGCCCTCCTCGTCCTGGCGCAGGTTGATCGCGATCAGGCCGCCGGAGCGCGGGGAGTCGTAGTCCTTCAGCGGGGACTTCTTCACCAGGCCGGCGCGGGTGGCGAGGACCAGGTACGGCTTGTCCTCGTAGGTGCGGACGGCCATCACCTGGGCGATGTGCTCGTCCGGCTGGAAGGCCAGCAGGTTGGCCACGTGCTGGCCGCGGGCGTCGCGCCCGGCGTCCGGCAGCTCGTAGCCCTTGGCGCGGTAGACCCGGCCCTTGTTGGTGAAGAACAGGATCCAGTTGTGGGTCGTCGTCACGAAGAAGTGGTCGACGATGTCGTCCTGCTTCAGCTGGGCCCCGCGCACGCCCTTGCCGCCGCGCTTCTGCGAGCGGTAGAGGTCGGAGCGGGTCCGCTTGACGTAGCCGCCGCGGGTGATCGTGACGACGATGTCCTCCTCGGCGATGAGGTCCTCGATCGAGAGGTCGCCGTCGGAGGGGATCAGGGTCGAGCGCCGCTCGTCGCCGTACTTGTCGACGATCGCGGTGAGCTCCTCGGAGATGATCTCCCGCTGGCGGGTCGGCGAGGCCAGGATCGCGTTGTACTCGTCGATCTTGCGCTGCAGCTCGTCGTGCTCGTCGGTGATCCGCTGGCGCTCCAGGGCGGCCAGCCGGCGCAGCTGCATCTCCAGGATCGCGTTGGCCTGGATCTCGTCGATCTCCAGCAGGCCCATCAGGCCGGTGCGGGCGGCGTCGGCGCTCTCCGAGGCCCGGATCAGCGCGATGACCTCGTCGATCACGTCCAGCGCGCGGAGCAGCGCGCGCAGGATGTGGGCGCGCTCCTCGGCCTTGCGCAGGCGGAAGGTGGTGCGCCGGACGATGACCTCGACCTGGTGGTTGACCCAGTGCCGGATGAAGGCGTCCAGCGACAGGGTGCGCGGCACACCGTCGACCAGGGCCAGCATGTTGGCGCCGAAGTTGGTCTGCAGGTCGGTGTGCTTGTACAGGTTGTTCAGCACGACCTTGGCGACCGCGTCGCGCTTGAGCACGATCACCAGGCGCTGGCCGGTGCGCGAGGAGGACTCGTCGCGGACGTCGGCGATGCCGGCGACCCGGCCGTCCTTGACCAGGTCGGCGATCTTCAGCGCGAGGTTGTCCGGGTTGACCTGGTACGGCAGCTCGGTGATCACCAGGCACTGGCGGCCCTGGATCTCCTCGACCTCGACCACGGCGCGCATGGTGACCGAGCCGCGGCCGGTGCGGAAGTAGTCGTCGATGCCGCGGCGGCCGACGATCAGGGCGCCGGTCGGGAAGTCCGGGCCCTTGATCCGCTCGACCAGCGCCTCCAGCAGCTCCTCGTTGGAGGCCTCCGGGTGCTCCAGCGCCCAGAGCGCGCCGGAGGCGACCTCGCGAAGGTTGTGCGGCGGGATGTTGGTGGCCATGCCGACCGCGATGCCGGTGGCACCGTTGACCAGCAGGTTGGGGATGCGCGCGGGCAGGACGGTCGGCTCCTGCGAGCGGCCGTCGTAGTTGGGCGCGAAGTCGACGGTCTCCTCGTCGATGTCGCGCATCATCTCCATGGCCAGCGGCATCATCTTGCACTCGGTGTAGCGCATGGCCGCGGCCGGGTCGTTGCCCGGGGAGCCGAAGTTGCCGTTGCCGTCCACCAGCGGCATCCGCAGCGACCACGGCTGGGCCAGGCGGACCACGGTGTCGTAGATCGAGGTGTCACCGTGCGGGTGGTAGTTGCCCATGACGTCGCCGACGACGCGGGCGCACTTGTAGTAGCCCTTCTCGGGGCGGTAGCCCCCGTCGTACATCGCGTACAGCACGCGGCGGTGCACCGGCTTGAGGCCGTCGCGCACCTCGGGCAGCGCGCGGCTGACGATGACGCTCATCGCGTAGTCGAGGTACGAGCGCTGCATCTCGGTCTCGAGCTCGACCGGCTCGATCCGCAGGGTGGTGCCCGCGACGGCGGACTCGGGGGTCTCGGGCTGCTCGCCTTCGGGACGGTTGTCGTCGACCACTGGTGGTCAGTTTCCTTTCACGCGGACTGGTACGTGCGGGGCCTGCGGGCGGCGCGGGGCCGGCCCGCGGGCGTCACACGTCCAGGAAGCGGACGTCCTTGGCGTTGCGCTGGATGAAGGAGCGGCGGGCCTCGACGTCCTCGCCCATCAGGACGGAGAACAGCTCGTCGGCGCGGGCGGCGTCCTCCAGGGTGACCTGGAGCAGCAGGCGGTGGGCCTGGTCCATGGTGGTGACCCGGAGCTCCTCGGCGTTCATCTCGCCGAGACCCTTGAACCGCTGGATCGCGTCGTCCTTCGGCAGCCGGCGCCCGGCCGCCACGCCCGCGGCGATCACGGCGTCGCGCTCGCGGTCGGAGTAGACGTACTCGAAGTCGTCCTTGCCCCACTTGATCTTGTACAGCGGCGGCATCGCCAGGTAGACGTAGCCGGCCTCGACCAGCGGCCGCATGAAGCGGAACAGCAGGGTCAGCAGCAGGGTGCGGATGTGCTGTCCGTCGACGTCGGCGTCGGCCATCAGGACGATCTTGTGGTATCGCAGCTTGGACTCGTCGTAGTCCTCCTGGATGCCGCAGCCGAAGGCCGAGATCAGCGCCTGGACCTCGGTGTTCTGCAGCACCTTGTCGATCCGGGCCTTCTCGACGTTCAGGATCTTGCCGCGGATCGGCAGGATGGCCTGGATCCGCGGGTCGCGGCCCTGCTTGGCCGAGCCGCCGGCGGAGTCACCCTCGACGATGAAGATCTCGCACTCGGCCGGGTCCTTGGACTGGCAGTCGCTGAGCTTGCCGGGCAGCGAGGCGGACTCCAGCAGGCCCTTGCGGCGGGTGAGGTCGCGGGCCTTGCGGGCGGCGACGCGCGCGGTGGCGGCCTGGATGGACTTGCGGATGATGTCCGCGGCCTCGTTGGGGTTGCGGTCCAGCCAGTCGTTCAGGTGCTCGTGGACCACCTTCTGGACGAAGGTCTTCGCCTCGGTGTTGCCCAGCTTGTCCTTGGTCTGGCCCTCGAACTGCGGCTCGCCGAGCTTGACCGAGATGATCGCGGTCAGACCCTCGCGGATGTCCTCGCCGGAGAGGTTGTCGTCCTTCTCGCGGAGCAGCTTCTTGTCCCGCGCGTAGCGGTTGACCAGACCGGTCAGCGCCGCGCGGAAGCCCTCCTCGTGGGTGCCGCCGCCGTGCGTGTGGATCGTGTTGGCGAAGGAGTAGACCCCCTCGGTGTACGAGGAGTTCCACTGCATGGCGATCTCCACCGAGATCGCCTTCTCCTTGTCCTCCGCCTCGAAGTCGATCACCGAGGGGTGGACGACGTCGCCCTTGCGGGAGTTGAGGTGGGCGACGAAGTCGGCGATGCCGCCGTCGTACTTGTACGTGACCGAGAGCGGCTTGCCGTCCTCGTCCACGTGCTCGGGGCGCTCGTCGGTCAGCGCGATGGTCAGACCCTTGTTGAGGAACGCCATCTCCTGGAAGCGCCGGGAGAGCGTCTCGAAGGAGTAGACCGTGGTCTCGAAGATGTCCGGGTCGGCCCAGAAGGTGACGCTGGTGCCGGTGCGCTCGACGGCCTCGTGCTGGGACAGCGGGGCGACCGGGGCGCCGGCCTTGTACTCCTGCGTCCAGCGGTGGCCGTCGGTGTGGATCTCCACCGCGAGGCGGGTGGAGAGCGCGTTCACCACCGAGACGCCGACGCCGTGCAGACCGCCGGAGACCGCGTAGCCGCCGTTGCCGAACTTGCCGCCCGCGTGCAGGACGGTCAGCACGACCTCGACCGCCGGCTTGCCCTGGCCCGGCATGATGCCGACCGGGATGCCTCGGCCGTTGTCGACCACGCGCACGCCGCCGTCGGCCAGGAGGGTCACGTCGATGGTGTCCGCGTGCCCGGCCATCGCCTCGTCGACGGAGTTGTCCACGATCTCCTGCACCAGGTGGTGCAGACCGCGCTCGCCGGTCGAGCCGATGTACATGCCGGGGCGCTTGCGGACGGCGTCGAGGCCCTCCAGCACCTGGATGGCGTTGGCGTCGTACGACCGCTCGGACTGGTCGGACTGGTCTGGGATCTGGCTGGGGTTGCCGGAATCGGCCACGAAGCGCCCTCTCTGGCACAGCACGGGCCGCATCCCCACCCCGTGCGGGCGGGCGTGCGACCACGGCGTTTCGACTCGGTTGCCACTAGCAACAGTGTTTGGCCCCCAGTCTACCGGTACGACTGACATCGATGGGCGTTTGGCAGCCTCTGAGGGCAGAAATGCCGCCCTGAATCCCCTCTGGACATGTCCCGATACTCGCCCCGGGGGCTCAGAGCGCCTGGAAGGGCCGTCAGGGGTTCCGGAGGATTACGGTCCGCTCCTTCCCGGAACCCTCCGGGGTCACCCCCAGGTGTCCCCCGGTCCCTTGCTGCCGGGCGCGCGCAGCCGGCCGTAGCCGCGCACCGGGGCGGCCGGGCCGAGCACCTTGATGGTCTTGACCGTGCCGTGCCCCAGCTCGTGGTTCAGGCGGGCCACCAACTGCCGGGCCAGCCAGCGAAGTTGGGTCGCCCAGGCGGTGGAGTCGCACTGCACGGTGAGCACCGCGGCCTCGTCGTCGTAGGAGGTCGGGGTGCAGTGCGCGGCGATGTCCGGGCCGACGATCTGCGGCCAGCGCCCCATCACGCCGCCGACCGCCGCCGAGGACTCCCAGCCCCGCTCGGTCAGCAGGCGGTTGAGCGCCGCCCCCAGCGGCACCGGGTCCCGGCCGTCCGAGCGGGCGCCGCTGCGCAGTCCGGTCCGCTTCGCCTCCCGCTTCTCGCGCACCTGCTCGCCGCGCTGGCGGGCCTGGGCCCGGGCCGCCCGCAGTGCCGAACGGGCCAGATCGGCACCGGTCGGCTCGGGGCCGCCGGGCTGCGCGGGGTGCTCGGCCGGCTCGCTCACGGCGATCTCCTATCCCCAGCCTGTGGACAACGGTGAGCCGTCCAGATTACTGCCGTGACTCGCCCGCTCGCCGCCGGGGCGCTCTGACCCGGCGCCGACGGTCGGCGCTCCCTCGCTCCTTCGTCGCTCCCTCGCTTCTCCCTTTCGGCACCGGCGCGCCCCTTCGGCTCGGGGCGGGGCCCGCCGCCGTACCGGGGGTCCCCGGGGCCGCCCGGGTCCGGGCATGGGGGAGGTAGGGGGATCGGGGGTGGGAATGGTGCGGCGGTGTGGCGCGGGACGCCGGGGGTCAGCCGGAGACGCGCTGGACGGTGCCGTCGGAGACCGTGTAGCGCGCGCCGGCCAGCGCCTTCGGCACGTCCTCGGCGACCGCCGCGGTGACCAGCACCTGCTCGCCGCCGGCCACCAGCTCGGCCAGCCGGTCGCGGCGGGCGGCGTCCAGCTCGGCGAAGACGTCGTCCAGGATCAGCACCGGCTCACCGCCGTCGGCGCGCAGCAGCTCGTACGAGGCCAGCCGCAGCGCCAGCGCGAACGACCAGGACTCGCCGTGGCTGGCGTAGCCCTTGGCGGGCAGCGGGCCGAGCTTGAGCAGCAGCTCGTCGCGGTGCGGGCCGACCAGGGTGACCCCGCGGTCGACCTCCTGCTTGCGGACCGTCTGCAGCGCCTGGAGCAACTGCTCCTCGGCCTGCTCGCGGCTGGTCGGCAGCTCGCCTTCGAAGGAGCTGCGGTACTCCAGGGCGGTCTCGCCGCCGCCCGGTGCGAGCTGCCCGTAGGCGGCCGTGACCAGCGGCTGGAGCGAGGCCACCAGCTGGAGCCGGAAGGCGGTCAGCTCGGCGCCGGCCCGGGCCAGGTGGCCGTCCCAGACCTCCAGGGTGGAGAGGTCCGCGCCCTTGCCGCCGCCGGCCCGGCGGGCCATCGCGGCGGTCTTCAGCAGGGCGTTGCGCTGCTTGAGCACCCGCTCGTAGTCCTGCCGGACCCCGGCCAGCCGGGGCGCGCGGGCGGTCAGCAGCTCGTCCAGGAAGCGCCGGCGCTCCCCCGGGTCGCCCTTGACCAGGGCGAGGTCCTCGGGGGCGAAGAGCACGGTGCGGAGCAGCCCCAGCACGTCGCGCGGGCGGACGTTGTCGGAGCGGTTGATCCGGGCCCGGTTGGCCTTGCCCGGGGTGATCTCCAGCTCGACCAGGGTGCTGCGCCCCCGGTCGACCACCGAGGTGCGGATCACCGCGCGCTCGGCGCCCAGCCGGATCAGCGGGGCGTCGGTGGCCACCCGGTGGCTGCCCAGGGTGGCCACGTAGCCGACCGCCTCGACCAGGTTGGTCTTGCCCTGGCCGTTGGGGCCCACGAACGCCGTCACGCCCGGGTCGAGGGGCACCTCGACCCGGGCGTACGAGCGGAAGTCGGCGAGCGACAGGTGCGCGACGTGCATGGCTGTGGACTGCGCTCGCCTTCTGTGGACGGTGTCAGCCCGGGGGCTGCGGGGACTACTTCGACTCGACCGCGTGGCCGCCGAACTGGTTGCGCAGCGCGGCGATCATCTTCATCTGCGGCGAGTCCTCCTGGCGGGAGGCGAAGCGGGCGAACAGCGAGGCGGTGATCGCCGGCAGCGGCACGGCGTGGTCGATCGCGGCCTCGACGGTCCAGCGGCCCTCGCCGGAGTCGGCGGCCCAGCCCTTGAGCTTGGCCAGGTGCTCGTCGTCGTCCAGGGCGCGGACGGCCAGGTCGAGCAGCCAGGAGCGGATCACGGTGCCCTCCTGCCAGCTGCGGAAGACCTCGCGGACGTCGGTGACCTCGGGGGCCGCCTCCAGCAGCTCCCAGCCCTCGGCGAAGGCCTGCATCATCGCGTACTCGATGCCGTTGTGGACCATCTTGGCGAAGTGGCCGGCGCCGACCGCGCCCGCGTGCACCGAGCCGAAGTCGCCCTCGGGCTTGAGTGCGTCGAAGACCGGCTTGACCAGCGCGACGTGCTCGGCGTTGCCGCCGTACATCAGCGCGTAGCCGTTCTCCAGGCCCCAGACGCCGCCGGAGACGCCGCAGTCGACGAAGCCGATGCCCTTGGCGGCGAGCGCCTCGGCGTGCTTGATGTCGTCGGTCCAGCGCGAGTTGCCGCCGTCGACGACCACGTCACCGGGGGAGAGCAGCTCGGCCAGCTCGTCGACGGTGGCCTGGGTGGCGGCACCGGCCGGGACCATGACCCAGACGACGCGGGGGCCCTGCAGCTTGGAGACCAGCTCCTGGAGGCTCTCGACGTCGGAGATGTCGGGGTTGCGGTCGTAGCCGATGACGGTGTGGCCGGCGCGGCGGATCCGCTCGCGCATGTTGCCGCCCATCTTGCCGAGACCGATGAGGCCGAGCTCCATAGCCAAATCCTTACCTGTGGTGACGTCCCTGCGGGCGGCGCCGTTGCCGCGCATCCTTGAGCCTACGTGCTGGAGCGGGAGCGCCTCCCCGCGGTCGGGGCCGACCGGGGGAGGCGTCCACAGGTTCGTTCACAGGGCTGTGGGCAACCGCCCGCAGCAGGACGTGCCGGCTGGATCAGCCGGAGAGGCGGACCGGCATGATCAGGTACTGGTAGGCCTCGTCGGCCTCCGCGTCCACCGCGGCCTTGCCGCTGAGCAGCGCGGGCTTGGTCGGGGTGGTGAAGCTCAGCTGGGCGTAGGCGGAGTCGATGGCCTTGAGGCCCTCCTCCAGGTAGCCCGGGTTGAAGGCGATCGAGATGGCGTCGCCCTCCAGGGAGGCGTCGATCCGCTCGGTGGCCTGCGCGTCGTCGCCGGAGCCGGCCTCCAGGGTGAGGACGCCCTCCTCGAAGTTCAGCCGGACCGGGGTGTTGCGCTCGGCGACCAGGGAGACGCGCTTGAGGGCCTCCAGGAAGGGCTGGGTCTGGATCGCCGCGATCGCGTTGAACTCGGTCGGGAAGAGGCTGCGGTACTTGGGGAACTCGCCCTCCAGCAGGCGGGTGGTGGTCCGCCGGCCGGCGCCCTCGAAGCCGATCAGGCCCTCGCCCGCGCCGCCCGAGGAGAGCGCGATGGAGACGCTGTCGCCGCTGCCCAGGGACTTGGCGATGTCCTGCAGGGTCTTGGCCGGGACCAGCGCGACGGCCGAGATGTCGGACTGCTCGGGCTTCCACAGCAGCTCGCGGACCGCGAAGCGGTAGCGGTCGGTGGCGGCCAGGGTGATCCGGTCGCCCTCGATCTCGACCCGCACGCCGGTGAGCACCGGCAGGGTGTCGTCCCGGCCGGCGGCCACGGCGGCCTGGCTGACCGCGGAGGCGAAGACGTCGCCGGGGACGGTGCCGGTCGCGGTGGGCATCTGGGGCAGGGCCGGGTACTCGTCCACCGGGAGGGTGGGGAGGGTGAACCGGGAGCTGCCGCAGACCACGCTGACCCGCTGGCCGTCGGTGGAGATCTCCACCGGGCGGTTGGGCAGGTTGCGCGAGATGTCGTTCAGCAGCCGGCCGGAGACCAGGACGGTGCCGGCCTCCTCGATGTCGGCCTCCAGCTCGACCCGGGCCGAGACCTCGTAGTCGAAGCCGGAGAGGGCCAGGCTGCCGTCCTGTGCCGTCAGCAGCAGGCCGGCCAGCACCGGCACCGGCGGCCGTGCCGGGAGGCTGCGGGCAGCCCAGGCCACCGCCTCCGCGAGGACGTCACGCTCCACCCGGAACTTCACCGGTAACCGCCTCCTGGATCGAGCGCTCCCGCTCGCACGTCTGGTTCTTCTGATCTTGGTCGTCGGTGCGGCCGGCCGCCGAGCTCTGCCCGCTCCGCATCCAGTCGCCGAGGACAGTCTGACGTACTCCACCGACAGACGGGGCAGACGGGCGGAAGCAAGTCGAACGGATGTCGGGCAGCGGTTGTCCACAGATTTCGAGCCCACCTGCTTTTGAACCAGTCGAACGGTCTAAAGGTGTAGTGGTAGTAGTAGGGCCTGTGGAAACCGTGGATAACCCTGTTTGCGCAGGTCAGACCCGGTTTTTTGTCCACAGGACCTGTGGATCGCGGCTGTGGACGAACACGCCCCGCTGTGGACGGCGGAGCGTTACCCACAGGGCACGCTGAGTATCCACAGGTTATCCCCAGCGCTGTCCCCAGATCCGGGCCCGGTTATCCACGGGGGCCGGTCAACATTTCGTGACGCCTTTCACACCTGGGGATGAACGAGGGCGGAAGGTTGTCGAACTGTGGACGCATCTGTGGACAACCTGGGGATAACTCGGCCCGGCCTGGGGACAACCGGTGGATAACCCGGACGGCCTACTGACGGCCCGCCAATTGTCCACAGCCTGTGGATAACCGTTGTGCACAAGTCCACAGGCACCTGACCTGCGCGGAAGAGCGTAGCGGTGGCCGCCCTGTGGAGGAATTCTGGATAACTCACAGCTCCCCGGCCTGTGGACGGTGGAGAACCGGCCCGGCCTGTGGATTCCGGGCCCGCGCACCGGGATTGTTCGAATCCCTGGTCAGATGTTCGGCGCGGGCTGTGCACTGGCGGAGCGTCCGTCACCGCCATCCCTGCCCCGTCCGCGGCCGGCGCACACCTGTGGACAGCCGAAAAGGGCGTCAGGATCGCTCCTGACGCCCTTTTCCGGCCACCCGGCGCCGTCCTGTGGACGACCGCCCGGCCGCTAGCTCTTGATGCGGTTGGTCAGCTCGGTGACCTGGTTGTAGATCGAGCGCCGCTCGGCCATCAGCGACCGGATCTTGCGGTCGGCGTGCATCACCGTGGTGTGGTCGCGGCCGCCGAACTGCGCGCCGATCTTCGGCAGCGAGAGGTCGGTGAGCTCCCGGCAGAGGTACATCGCGATCTGGCGGGCCGTCACCAGCACCCGGCTGCGCGAGGATCCGCAGAGGTCGTCCACGCCCAGCCCGAAGTAGGCCGCGGTCTGCTGCATGATGACCTGCGCGGTGATCTCCGGCCCGGCGTCCTCGTCGCCGCCAGGGATCAGGTCCTTGAGGACGATGCCGGCCAGCTCCAGGTCGACCGGCGCCCGGTTGAGGTTCGCGAAGGCGGTGACCCGGATGAGGGCGCCCTCCAGCTCCCGGATGTTCCGGGTGATCCGGGACGCGATGAACTCCAACACGTCGGCGGGAGCGTTGAGTTGCTCCTGGATCGCCTTCTTGCGCAGGATCGCGATCCGGGTCTCCAGCTCCGGCGGGGTGACGTCGGTGATCAGCCCCCACTCGAAGCGGTTGCGGAGCCGGTCCTCCAGCGTGGTCAGCAGCTTGGGCGGCCGGTCCGAGGAGAGGACGATCTGCTTGTTGGCGTTGTGCAGGGTGTTGAAGGTGTGGAAGAACTCCTCCTGCGTGGACTCCTTGCTCGCCAGGAACTGGATGTCGTCCACGAGCAGGATGTCCATGTCCCGGTAGCGCTTGCGGAAGGTGTCCGCCTTGCCGTCCCGGATCGAGTTGATGAACTCGTTGGTGAACTCCTCCGAGGACACGTAGCGCACCCGGGTGCCCGGGAAGAGGCTGCGCGAGTAGTGCCCGATGGCGTGCAGCAGGTGGGTCTTGCCCAGCCCGGACTCGCCGTAGATGAAGAGCGGGTTGTACGCCTTGGCCGGGGCCTCGGCGACGGCCACCGCCGCGGCGTGCGCGAACCGGTTGCTCGCGCCGATCACGAAGGTGTCGAACAGGTACTTGGGGTTCAGCCGGGCGGCCGGTTCGTCCTTGCGGGAGCCGCCGGCCGGGGGCGCGCCGGGCGGCGCGGGCACACCGGGGACCGCCGGGCGGTCGGTGGCGCGCTCGGCGGGGGCCTTCTCCGCGCCGCGGCCGGCGGTCGGACGGGCGGCCGGGGCACGGCGGCCGGCGGCGGTCCGCGGGTGCTCGCCGGGGCCGGGGCCGTAGGCGCCGCCGAAGAGGTCGCCCTGGGTGGTCGCGGGCGGTCCGGGCAGGGCGGAGCGCGGCGCCGGGCGGGTGGCCTCCGGCTCGCGGTACTCGTCCCGGTAGTCCTCGCGGTACTCCGGGGCCGGCGCGGGGTAGCTGTACGGGCCTGCCGGGGGCTCCTGGCCGCCGTACGGCGGGTGCGCGGGGTAGGGCTCCGGGGCGTACCGGTCCGGCGGGCCGTACTGCTGCTCGGGGGCGCCGTAGCGCTCCTGGCCGCCGCCGTACTGGTCCGGCCCGGGCGCGGTCTCGTAGGGGCGCTCGTACGGGGACGGGCCGTAGTCGCCCGCGTCACCGGTCGGCGAGGGGTACGGTTCGGCGGCCGGCGGCTCGGCCGGCGCGGGGGAGGGGGCGACGGCGTTGGCGTCGACCATGACGGCGATCCGGACCGGCCGGTCGAGCTCGCGGCTGAGCGCCTCGGCCAGCTGGGGGAGGAGCCGGCCCTCCAGCACCTGCTTGGCCCGCTCGTTGGGGGCCGCCAGCAGGGCGGTGTCGTGCATCATCCACATCGGCTGGGTGCGTTGCACCCACTGCTTGTCCATCTCCCCGATGTCCGGGTCGGCGACCAGCCGCTGGACGACCTTCGCCCAGACCGGGACGAGGTCGCTGTTGACTTCAGCCACTGGTGCACGCTTTCCGATGAACAAACCAGACAAGTCCTGCAACGGTAGTCAGCGAACAGAGCCGGATCAAGTCGTTGTCCACAGCCTGTGGGTAAACGGCCTCGGGACGGCTGGTTTGACCCTCGTGCCCCGTCCCGCGTACCGTAACCAGGTCGAGTTGTCGATGGCCGCTGCCGCATGTCCGCGGGTCCACCCGCTCCATAAGGCGCGCAGCACGGGCGCCGTGGATTGCCTCAAAACCCAGCCGAACTGGGAAAACGAGGCCGGATTTCCGTACCAGGGGAGATCACGCGGACGCACGGTGACGGCCAAGCGACATCCCGTCATCCTACGATTCACCTCAGGAGCCCCCGAGTGAGCAAGCGCACCTTCCAGCCGAACAACCGTCGTCGCGCGAAGACCCACGGCTTCCGGCTGCGTATGCGTACCCGCGCCGGCCGCGCCATCCTGGCTGCCCGCCGTGGCAAGGGCCGCGCCAGCCTGTCCGCCTGATCCGCACCAGAGTCTGTTGTGCTGCCCTCCGAGAATCGGCTGCGGCGGCGCCAGGACTTCGCGACCGCGGTGAAACGCGGTCGCCGGGCCGGTAGGCCCCTGCTGGTCGTCCATCTCGCCAGAGAGGACGCCCCGGGGGGCCCGACCGACCGGACCAGCGACATCCGCCCGCACGTCGCCGAGGGGACTCCTTCGGCGCGTGCGGGTTTCGTCGTGAGCAAGGCCGTCGGCCCGGCGGTCACTCGCAACCTGGTCAAGCGCCGGCTGCGCCACCTCATGCGTGATCGTCTGTCCCGGCTGCCCGCCGGTAGCCTGATAGTGGTGCGTGCGCTGCCTCCGGCCGCGTCCGCCTCGTACCAGGACCTCGAACGCGACCTGGACGCGGCGCTCAAACGGCTGCTCAAGGTCGAGCACGCCGCCTCGGCGCCGACGGGAGCAGGGCGATGAAGTACCTGCTGATGGGTCTGATCAGGGTCTACCAGTGGACGATCAGCCCACTGCTCGGTCCGGTGTGCCGCTACTACCCCTCCTGCTCCCACTACGGCTTCGAGGCCGTCAAGGTGCACGGCGCGGTGAAGGGCGGCGGCCTGACCGTCTGGCGCATCCTGCGCTGCAATCCGTGGACACCCGGTGGGGTGGACCATGTCCCGCCGCGCAAGCACCCGGTATGGCACCGCCGGTTGCGCGACCTGCTGCAGAGCCGGTCCGCCGCAGACCAGCCGGTGATCATGCCCCCCGCCGGTCCGGACCCAGAGGGCCCGGCGATCATTGGCCCCGTGGGGCCAATCCCACTGTCCAAGGAGCCTGACCGGTGACCTTCTCCTTCCTCAACCCCCTGTACACAGCGGTGTCCTGGATCATCGTCCAGTTCCACTCGCTGTACAGCCACGTCTTCGACCCGAACGGTGGCTGGGCCTGGGGTCTGGCCATCGCCTCGATGGTGGTCGTCATCCGGATCTGCCTGATCCCGCTCTTCGTGAAGCAGATCAAGGCGACCCGGGCCATGCAGGCGATCCAGCCGAAGATGAAGGCCATCCAGGAGCGGTACAAGAACGACCGCCAGCGCCAGTCCGAAGAGATGATGAAGCTGTACAAGGAGGCGGGTACCAACCCGTTCTCCAGCTGCCTTCCCATCCTCGTCCAGGCGCCGTTCTTCACCGCCCTCTACGGCGTGCTCGCCAAGGTCGCCGACGGCAAGCCGATCGGGGTCATCGACGGCACCCTGCTCGACAGCGCCCAGCAGGCGCACATCTTCGGCGCCCCGCTCTCGGCCACCTTCGTGGGCAGCAGCGAGGTCAGCGTCAAGATCGTCGTCGCGGTGATGATCATCCTGATGTCGCTGTCGCAGTTCATCACCCAGCGCCAGCTGATGACCAAGAACATGGACCTCACGGTCAAGACGCCGTTCATGCAGCAGCAGAAGATGCTGATGTACGTCTTCCCGATCATGTTCGCCGTGATGGGCATCAACTTCCCGGTCGGTGTCCTGGTCTACTGGCTGACCACCAACATCTGGTCGATGGGCCAGCAGCTGATCGTCATCCGCAACAACCCGACGCCGGGCAGCAAGGCCTGGGACGAGCGCCAGGACCGCCTGAAGAAGGCCGGCCGGCTGAACCCGGACGGCTCGGTCATCAAGGGCCCGCTGTTCGGCCTGCTGCCGGCCAAGAAGCCGGCCGCCACCGCCGAGGCCGTGGTCGAGGAGTCGGTGCAGGCGCGCCGCCAGCAGCCGCGCAAGCAGACCAAGTCGCAGCGCCAGCAGGGCGGCACCCAGACCACCAGCCTGACCAAGGACGCGCCGGCCGAGGAGCCCGCGGACGCGGCCCCGGCCGATTCCGCCGAGTCCACCGGCGCGGCCGGCGGCACCGGTGCGGCCAAGCAGACCGCGGCCCGGCCGGTCGGTGCCAAGTCCGGTCCGTCCGGACGGCAGGGCGGCGGCCGCCAGCAGCCCAAGCGCGGCGGCGGACAGCGGCCGAAGAAGAAGTCCTGACCCCCTCCTGACCCGTCCGGCCCCGGCCCGTTCCTGCGGCCCCCCGAACCTCGCTACCGGCCCACCACCCGGGCCCATCTCCGAAGGAGTCCATCAGTGACGGAAGGCACCACCTCCGCCGTCGAGGCCGAGGCCGCCGACAGTGCCGACGAGAGCCTCGTCGCCCGCCTGGAGCAGGAGGGCGACATCGCGGCGGACTACCTGGAGGGTCTGCTCGACATCGCCGACCTCGACGGTGACATCGACATGGACGTCGAAGGCGACCGCGCCCTGGTC
Organism: Kitasatospora sp. NPDC093806; assembly: GCF_040683335.1. Lineage (NCBI taxonomy): Bacteria > Bacillati > Actinomycetota > Actinomycetes > Kitasatosporales > Streptomycetaceae > Kitasatospora > Kitasatospora sp. NPDC093806. Next base: position 39,404 of record NZ_JBFBDO010000053.1, on the reverse strand, counting down.
TCCATCGTCGGTGACGGCAACGACCGCACCCTGCAGCGCCTGGTCGGCCAGGACGGCGAGGTGCTGGAGGCGCTGCAGGAGCTGACCCGGTTGGCTGTCCACCGGGAGACCGGCGAGCGCAGCCGCCTCATGCTGGACATTGCCGGCTTCCGGGCCCGCAAGCGCACCGAGCTCGCGACCATCGGGTCGGAGGCCGCGGAGCAGGTGAAGAGCTCGGGCGAGCAGGTCAAGCTGCGTCCGATGACCCCGTTCGAGCGCAAGGTCGTCCACGACGCGGTGGCGGCGGCCGGTCTGCGCAGCGAGTCGGAGGGCGAGGAGCCCCAGCGGTGCGTGGTCGTGCTGCCGGCCTGACGGCAGGGTGACCAACGGCCGCTTCGGCGGTCGGCATGCGACAAGAGGACTCGACCCCGTCCGCCTCGCGCGGGCGGGGTCGTCGTCCCTTCGCGGGGCGTCGGCCCGGCGAGAGATGTTTCACGTGAAACGTTGTGCGGAGAGCGGGTCGGTGGATCCGGGGAGCGGAGAGGTCGAGATGGACACGGAGAGCGCGGCTGCCGGCGGGCCGGAGACGGGTGCCGGTGGTCCGGGTGCCGAAGGCGCGGCCGCCGAGGGGCGTCCGGCGGTCGAAGCACCGCCCGCGCCGCCGGCCGTCGCCCGGGAGGTCTTCGGCGAGCGGTACGACGCCGCGGTCCGCTACACCGAGCTGCTGGCCACCGCGGGCGTCACCCGCGGGCTGATCGGCCCGCGCGAGGTGCCGCGGCTCTGGGACCGCCATGTGCTGAACTGCGCCGTCCTCGCCGAGCTGCTGCCGGCCGGGACGACGCTCTGCGACGTCGGCTCCGGCGCCGGCCTGCCCGGCATCCCGGTGGCGCTGGCCCGCCCGGACGTCTCGGTGACCCTGCTGGAGCCGCTGCTGCGCCGGACCACCTTCCTGGAGGAGGTGGTCCGCGAGCTCGGTCTGGAGAACGTCACCGTGCTGCGCGGCCGGGCCGAGGAGATGGTCGGCAAGCTGGCGGTGGACGTGGTGACCGCCCGCGCGGTGGCGCCGCTGGAGCGACTGGCCGGCTGGGGTCTGCCGCTGCTGCGGCCGCACGGCCAGATGCTGGCGCTCAAGGGCGACAGCGCGGAGCAGGAGCTGGCCGACTCGCGGGCCGGGCTGGCGAAGCTCGGTGCGGTGGAGTGGTCGGTGATCTCGGTCGGCGAGGGCACCCTGGAGACCTCGACCCGGGTGGTCCAGGTCAAGGCGGGGGAGAGCCCGGGCGGCGTCCGGGCGGCGACCCGGCGGGCCAAGGCAGCCGCCAAGGTGCGCGGCGCCGCCCCGCGCGGCGGCCGGCGCCGCAGCCGCTGACCTTCGGATGACGTCCTGAACGGGCGGGTGGCCTTCGGGTCGCCCGCCCGTCGTCGTCTCGGTGACGCGCGGGCGTCCGGATGGGTGACGTCGGAATACCGGAGTGTCGCATCGTCAGAATTCCGACATTGCGGGCATGGTGTTTCACGTGAAACGTCGCTCTCTCCTCTCGGGAATCCTCTCGCGCAGCCGGGCGGCGACTGTTGCCGCTCCGGTTTCACGTGAAACACTGAGCCCCATGCAGGACTCGGAGACCATCGACCAGATCGATGACACGCCCATCGCGCGTGCTGCCCAGGCTGCGGTCCAGGCCATCGGCCGGGCGGGGGAGGGGCTCCCCAGGCCCGCCGCGACCCGGGTGATCGTGGTGGCCAACCAGAAGGGCGGGGTGGGCAAGACCACCACCACCGTCAACCTGGCCGCCTCGCTCGCCATGCACGGGCTGCGCGTGCTGGTCGTCGACCTCGACCCCCAGGGCAACGCCTCCACCGCGCTCGGCATCGACCACCACGCCGACGTGCCGTCCATCTACAACGTCCTGGTGGAGGGCAAGCCGCTGGCCGACGTGGTGCAGCCGGTAGTCGAGGTCGAGGGACTGTTCTGCGTCCCCGCCACCATCGACCTGGCCGGTGCGGAGATCGAGCTGGTCCCACTGGTGGCCCGGGAGAGCCGGCTGCAGCGCGCCATCGCCGCGTACGAGCAGCCGCTCGACTACATCCTGATCGACTGTCCGCCCTCGCTGGGCCTGCTGACGGTCAACGCCCTGGTCGCCGGCCAGGAGGTGCTGATCCCGATCCAGTGCGAGTACTACGCGCTGGAGGGCCTCGGCCAGCTGCTGCGCAACGTCGAGCTGGTCCGGGCGCACCTGAACTCGGTGCTGCACGTCTCCACCATCCTGCTCACCATGTACGACGCCCGGACCAGGCTGGCCGCCCAGGTGGCGGAGGAGGTCCGGACGCACTTCCCGCAGGAGGTGCTGCACACCGCGATCCCGCGCTCGGTCCGCATCTCGGAGGCGCCCAGCTACGGGCAGACGGTACTCACCTACGACCCCGGCTCCACCGGGGCGCTCTCCTACCTGGAGGCCGCCCGGGAGCTGGGCCTGCGGGCGGTGTCCGCGGAGGGTGGCGGCTCGTTGGTGGGGCAGCAGCGGGACGGCGGTTCGGGGCAGGGTGCCCCGGTGGCACGGCACGGTACGACGGAGGGCAATCGGTGAGTGGTCGCAGGGGTCTGGGACGAGGACTCGGGGCGCTGATCGGCCCCGCCGCCCCGGCGGTCGGCGGGGCGGCGGGTCAGCCCGCGGTGGCCCCGGCGATCGCCTCCGGGACGGTGTCGCCGGCCGCGGTGCCGGTGCTGCCGTCCGGCCGGGGGACGTTGGCGGCCAAGGCGGCCGCGGAGAGCATCCGGGAGCAGGCCGCGGCGGCGGCTGAGCCCGTCCAGGTGGCCGGCGCCCACTTCGCCGAGCTGCCGCTGGACGCGATCACCCCGAACCCGCGCCAGCCGCGTGAGGTCTTCGACGAGGACAAGCTGGTCGAGCTGGTCACCTCGATCAAGGAGGTGGGCCTGCTCCAGCCGGTGGTGGTGCGCCAGGTCGCCCCCGAGCGCTACGAGCTCATCATGGGCGAGCGGCGCTGGCGGGCCTCCCGGGAGGCCGGGCTGGAGCGGATCCCGGCGATCGTCCGGGCCACCGAGGACGACAAGCTGCTGCTGGACGCCCTGCTGGAGAACCTGCACCGGGCCGAGCTCAACGCGCTGGAGGAGGCGGCCGCCTACGACCAGCTGCTGCGGGACTTCTCCTGCACCCACGACGAGCTCGCCGACCGGATCGGCCGCTCGCGCTCGCACGTCTCCAACACGCTGCGGCTGCTGAAGCTCCCGCCGGGGGTGCAGCGCCGGCTGGCCGCCGGAGTGCTGACGGCGGGGCACGCCCGTGCCCTGCTCGGCGCGCCGGACACCGAGCGGCAGGAGGAGCTGGCCAAGCGGATCGTCGCGGAGGGCCTCTCGGTGCGCACCACCGAGGAGCTGGTCATGCTGATGGAGGGCGAGGACGCCAAGCCCAAGCGCTCGGCCGCCCCCAAGGCGGGCAAGATCCTCTCGCCGGCCTTCAACGACCTGGCGAGCCGGCTCTCGGACCGCTTCGACACCCGGGTGAAGGTCGAGGTCTCGCAGCGCGGCGGCAAGCTCGGCAAGGGCAAGGTCGTCCTGGAGTTCGGCTCGGTGGAGGACCTCAACCGGATCCTGGACAGCCTGGCGCCCGGTGAGGACGGGCTGCGGCTGTCGCAGGGCTGAGCCTGGGCCGATTGCGGTACGCGATGGGTGCATGGTTCACGTGGGCGCTGTTTCACGTGAAACATGCACCCGTCGGCGTTCGGGGGGAATGCTCGACTGTGACGTGGACGAGGAGGTGCGGGGCATGGGACGCCGGATCGTTCCGCTGACGCTGGACAACCTCGCGGACCTGCCGTCGACCTGCCGCTCCTGCGTGTTCTGGGAGCTGGACCCGGTCAGTGGCCGGGCGGCGGTCGAGTCCGGCAAGCCGGAGCTGGAGAAGGAGGGGTGGATCTCCGCGGTCCTGCTGGAGTGGGGCTCCTGCGGCCGGATCGTCTACGTGGACGAGCAGCCGGCCGGGTTCGTGCTCTACGCCCCGCCCGCGTACGTCCCGCGCTCGCAGTCCTTCCCGACCAGTCCGGTCGCCTCGGACGCCGTGCAGCTGATGGTCAGCCGGGTGCTGCCGGGCTTCCAGCGGCAGGGGATCGGCCGGGTGCTGGTGCAGACGGTGGCCAAGGACCTGCTGGGGCGGGGGTTCCGGGCGATCGAGGCGTTCGGGGCGGTGGGCCGGCAGCCGGTCAGCTGCGTGCTGCCCGCCGAGCACCTGCTGGCGGTGGGCTTCAAGACGGTCCGCCCGCACCACCGGTACCCGCGGCTGCGGCTGGAGGCCCGGACCACGCTCTCCTGGCGCGGGGACGTCGAGGGCGCGCTGGAGCGGCTGCTGGGTGGCGGACGGAAGGAACCGGCGCTGCGGCCGTTCTGAGGAACGGCGCTTCCCGGGTGGCGACGAACGACGAGGGCGGGGCTCCCCGGTGGGGGAGCCCCGCCCTCGTGGCGTGCCGGGGAGTGGGGCCTAGTAGAGGCCGTCCAGCTCGCGCAGCAGAGCGGCCTTCGGACGGGCACCGGTGATCTGCTTCACCGGCTCGCCGTTCTTGAAGAGGATCAGCGTCGGGATCGAGATCACGTTGTACGCCGCGGCGGTTTCCTGGTTGGCGTCGACGTCGAGCTTGGCGATGGTCAGCTGGTCGCCGTGCTCGGCCGCGATGTCCTCGAGGACCGGGGCGACCTGGCGGCACGGGCCGCACCATTCGGCCCAGAAGTCGACGAGGACGGGCTTGTCGCTCTTGAGGACGTCCGCGTCGAACGTCTTGTCGGTCACGATGGTGGTGGCGCCGGCCACGGTCACTCCTAGGGGTCAAGCGGACGGGGGCTGCCAGGTCTACAACAACGAACGGGGCGGTTCTGTTTCGGCCTGGCGGGGTGGGTGTGTTTCACGTGGAACCAACCGGGATCGCGGGGACCGCGCGGCGCACACCCACCCGAGGGCGGTGGAGGGATCAGACCGCGACGGCGGCGGCCTGGGTCTCCAGGTCGTCCAGCGCGGCCAGGTAGCGCTCGGCGTCCAGGGCGGAGGAGCACCCGGTGCCGGCGGCGGTGATGGCCTGGCGGTAGGTGTGGTCCACGACGTCGCCGGCGGCGAAGACGCCCGGGATGTTGGTCCGGGTCGAGGGGGCCTCGACCTTGAGGTAGCCCTCGGCGTCGAGGTCCAGCTGGCCCTTGAAGAGCTCGGTGCGCGGGTCGTGGCCGATGGCGATGAAGAGGCCGGTGACCGGGAGCTCGCGGGTCTCGCCGGTGGTGGTGTCGCGCAGGGTGACGCCGGTCAGCTTCGGGTCGCCGTGGATGGCCTCGACCGCGCTGTCCCACTCGAAGCGGATCTTCTCGTCGGCGAAGGCGCGCTCCTGCATCGCCTTGGAGGCGCGCAGGGTGTCGCGGCGGTGGATGATCGTGACGCTCTTGGCGAAGCGGGAGAGGAAGGTCGCCTCCTCCAGCGCGGTGTCGCCGCCGCCGACCACCGCGATGTCCTGGTCGCGGAAGAAGAAGCCGTCGCAGGTCGCGCACCAGGAGACGCCGCGGCCGGAGAGGGCGTCCTCGTTCGGGAGGTCGAGCTTGCGGTGCTGCGAGCCGGTGGTGACGATCACCGCGCGGGCCTTGTGGACGTTGCCCTCGGAGTCGGTGACGGTCTTGATGTCGCCGGTGAGGTCGACCGCGACGATGTCGTCCGGGACCAGCTCGGCGCCGAACCGCTCGGCCTGCGCCCGCATGTTGTCCATCAGCTCGGGGCCCATGATGCCGTCCCGGAAGCCCGGGAAGTTCTCGACCTCGGTGGTGTTCATCAGCGCACCACCGGCGGTGACGGCTCCCTCGAAGACCAGCGGCTTGAGGGAGGCACGGGCCGTGTAGAGAGCGGCCGTGTAGCCGGCCGGGCCGGAACCGATGATGATCACGTTACGGACGTCGCTCACTGCATCTCCTGGTTCGCATCGCGACCCGCGTTTGGTGCGGGGAGGGCGGTCCTGCTCCGCCGCCCGGGACAACGACTGACCAGTGTCTCGCATTCCCAGGCGGATCCGTACCAGTCGCCCGCACTCCGGGAGTGTCGGACGGCCCGGGGCGTCGATCGCACGGGAACCACCCCTGGAGCGGCACCCGGTCAGCGGGCCGGGACGGTGCGGTGCAGCAGGACCGGGCCGCAGTCGGGGGTCCGGAGGTAGACGTCGAGCCGGTCGGGCCGGCCGGGCACGCCGTAGACCAGCACGTCGGCGGGCGCGCCGGCGTAGCTGCCGCGGTCGGCGGCCAGCAGCGGGCCGGTGGCGGGGGCGGGGCAGGCGGGGGTGGAGTGGCTGCCGCCGGTCAGGCCCTGGCCGGCCTCGGGGCCGTCGGCGGGCGGTACGGCGGTCGGGCCGGAGGCCTCGGCGCCCGCACCGGAACCCGTGCCCGCGCCGCTGCCCGCGCCGAGGGAGGGCAGGCCGGGGACGCCCGAGGCGCCGGTCCCGGCGGTGGCGACCAGCCGCTGGATCTGGGCGGCCAGCTGCTCGTCGTCCCGGTAGACCGTGCCGCCGGGGGCCTGGTCGGCCTTGGCGGCGCCGGTGGCGGCGGCCGAGGCACCGGGGACGGCCCGGTCGGCGACGGCGGTGGCGCGCTGCTCCTGGGCGTCCGGGGAGGAGCGGGCCAGGAAGGTGCCGCCCAGGCCGAGGACGAGCAGCGCGGCGGCCGAGCCGAGCAGCAGGGCGGCCCGGCGGCGCCGGGGGCGCGGTCGGCCCGGTCCGGTGGCGCCGCCGGCGCGGGCGGGCGGGGCCTTGGGCGGGGCGGTGGCGGCCGGGACGGCGGCGGCCGTGGCGGACTGGGTGGACTGGGCGGGCAGCACCGGGGGCGGCGCCGGGGCCCGCTCGGCGGCGGCGGCCGTCAGGGCGGCGTCGATCCGGGCGGCGACGTCGGCCGGCATGGCGGGCGGCTCGGCGGCGCCGAGCAGCTCCCGCACCTCGGCGAGCGCCTCGACGGTCTCCCGGCACTCGGCGCAGCCGGTCAGGTGCCGCCGGAGGGCGTCCGCCTCGGCGGGCGGGAGCAGCTCCTCGGCGAGGTCGGCCAGCTCGTCGACGGAGGGGTGCGGTCCGGTGGCGGGGTCGGGGGAGGAGAGGGGGGCCGTCATCGCGTGCTCGCGTCTCCTTCCAGAATCGGCCGGGTGGTGTCCGGGACTGCCCCTTGGACGGAACGGGGGCCGGGTGGGTTCCCGGGGGGCCGTCCGGGCTCGGGGGCGGGCGTTTCACGTGAAACATCGGGCCCCCGTGAAGCGTCGGGCCGCCGCCCGCCCGTGTCGGCCTCCTCGCGCAGGTGCCGGACGAGCGGCAGCAGCCGGGCCCGGCCCCGGGCGCAGCGGCTCTTCACGGTGCCGACCGGCACCCCCAGCAGCTCGGCGGCCTCGGCGACCGGGTAGGCCTGCATGTCGACCAGGACCAGCGCCGCCCGCTGCTCGGCCGGCAGGGCGGCGAGCGCGGCGGACAGCTCACGGTTCACCTCGGCGCGCACCACCGGGGAGTCGGCCGGCTCGGCGGAGCCGACCAGGGCGTCCAGCCGCTGCGGGTCCTCGTCGAGCGGCTTGGTGCGGCGGGTGGCGGCCCGGCGGGCGCGGTCCAGGCAGGCGTTGACCACGATCCGGTGCAGCCAGGTCGTGACGGCCGAGCGGCCCTGGAAGGTGTGGGCCGACCGGAAGGCGGAGACCAGGGCGTCCTGGAGGGCGTCGGCGGCCTCCTCGCGGTCGCCCAGGGTGCGCAGGGCGACCGCCCAGAGCCGGTCCCGGTGGCGGTTCACCAGCAGGCCGAAGGCCTCCCGGTCGCCCGCGACGTGCCGGGCGAGGAGCGCCGCGTCGTCGTCGGTCCGGTCCGGTCCGTCCGGTCCGTCGTCCGCCACTGTCACCCCTCGCCGTTCGGGTCCCGTCGTCGCCGGAAGGTCAGCCGAAGACCTTCACCTCGGCGATCTGGCCGCGGAACTTGGCGCTGTTGTCCGGATCCTTCGGCAGGCTGGTCAGCCAGATCAAGAGATAGCGGGTGGTGGCCGGTTTTTCCAGGGTGTACTCGACGCTGGTGCCGCTCTTCTTCCCGGCGACGGTGAAGTCGGTCGGCTTGGCCGACTGCGGGTTGCCGGCGACCGCGTCGTTGGGGATCCGCAGCTCGGCTCCGGTGGCCCCGAGGAACTGGACGTTCACCGAGCTGACCGACTGCGGCGAACCGAGGTCGAGGAGCAGCCCGGTGCCCTCCTTGAACTTCGAGCCGAACTGGTCGTCGTAGCTGAAGGTGGTCCAGGCGCTGGCCGGATCGCCGTCGAAGGCCTTGGGGAGGGCGTACTTGCTCTCCGGGGTGGTGCCGTACGGGTTGTAGGAGAGCGCGTCCTTGACCGGGATCGCCACCGGGGCGTGGGTGGCGGCGTGGGCGCTGGGGGAGGCCGAGCTGCTGCTGGGCTGGGGGGTGGCGGAGGCCTGGCTGCCGGTCCGCAGGTTGTCGACGAGGTGCCAGGAGGCGACGCCGATCGCGCCGAGCGCGACCGTCCACGCGGTCACCTTGACCACCCGGCGCAGCCGCAGACCGGCGCGCCGCACCGGGGCCGCCACCGGGGTGGGCGCGGTGCCGGGGGCGGCGACCACCCGGGTCGGGTTGGGCGCGGTCGGCAGCGCGTGGGTGTTGTGGCGGGGCGGGCTGAAGGACGGCAGCTCGGGCTCGGGCTGGCGGATGCGCGGCATCAGCGCGATCGCCTTGGCCAGCTGCTCGGGGGTGGCGATCGGCTCGGCGTGGTGCGGCGGGTGGTCGAACAGGGCCCGGGCGGCCAGCTCGGAGAGGCCCTTGTGGACCCCGGCCCGGACCTGGTCCGGCGCCACCTCGCGGAGGTCGCGGGGCAGGCCCTGGAGGTCGTAGCGGTCCTCCGGGTAGGGCCAGCGGTGGGTGAGCGCGGCGAACAGCAGCGCGCCGATGGCCCGGGTGTCGGTCCGCTCGGCGTCCTCGTCGGCGCCGTCGGCGGGCAGGCCGCGCAGCGCGGCGTCCACCGCGATGCCGTTGATCCGGTACTGGCCGCTGTCGGTGCGCAGCACGCAGCGCGGGGTGAGCCGCAGGTGGGCCTGGCCGCGCCGGTGGGCGGCGGCCACCGCGTCGGTGACCTGGCGGACCATCTGGTACGCCTCGTGCGGCTCCAGCGGGCCGTCGGCGAGCAGCTTGGCGAGGTCGGAGGCGTGCGGCAGCCACTCCCGCACGACGTAGACCAGCTCGCCCTCCTGGACGGCGTCCAGCACCTGGACGAAGCGCGGGTCGCCGAGCAGGGCGGCCGACTTGGCGGCGGCCAGCACCTTGCGGGCCCGCTGGTGGCCGGAGGCCATCAGGTGGACGCCGACGGCCCGGCGCAGCTTCTCGTCGACCGCGCGCCAGCTGCTGAAGGTCTCGGTCGAGGAGATGCACTCCTCCAGCCGGTACCGGTGGCCGATCATGTCGCCGCTGTGCCGCAGCGGGGCCGGCAGGGTCTGCGGCAGGCTGCCGGTCTCCCGGGGGTCGTGGGTGGGCTGCGGGTCGCGCGGCGGCCGCTTGGCGGTCCGGCCGGCGGGCGCGGGGGTGCCCGGGCGGCGGGCGGCGGCCTCGCCGGCGGCCAGTTCGGCGGCGATTTCGGAAGCCGACAGCGGAGCGGTGATCTCCGAGGTCTCCTCGCTGCCGGCCGGGGCCCCGTCGGTCACCGCCTCGTCGGCCGGCCCGTCGTCGTCGGACCCGTCGTCGGGGGAGCCGGCCGTGGTGGCCCGGGCCGTGCCGTCGGCGAGCTCGTCGATCGCCGCGGCCAGTGCGGCCTCGTCCGCCGCCTCGTCAGCTGCTGACGTGTCGACGACCGCCTTGGTGCCATCAGCCACCGTGGTCCTGCCTCCCCTTGTGTCGCCCCGGGCCTGAGAGAGAGTCTTGGAGTCCGGCGGCCGGTGGGGGCCGTGGTGCTCCGGGACAATTGTGCCCACTCTTTCCCACCGGGTACGACCGCCGAGAGGTCCGCGCGGTTGCCTGCTGGTGGAGAGATGTGGTGCAGATCCGACGCCGGGCCGCCGTGCCCGGCCCGGGACGGTCCGGGGCTTCGGCGACGGCCCGACGCGCGGTCAGGGTGTGCGCTAGCGGCCCAGTCGGCCGCGCACCATACCCAGCATGGCGTTCAACTCCTCGATCCGCAGCCGCTTCGCGATGAGCACGAAGACGGCCAGCTGGAGGCCGCCGGCCAGGACGACGGTCAGCACGCTGCCGGTCCAGCCGCCGAGGACCTTGGAGACCCCCAGGCTGACGCCCAGGCCGACCAGGGCGGCCGGCACGCTCGCCGCCGCCAGCCGGGAGTAGGTCTTTCCGATCCGCTTGGTGTCCAGGCCGCCGATCTTCTTCTTCAGCTTGGGCACCGCGACCATCACTCCGACGGCGTAGGCGAGGCCGTAGCCGAACGCCATCCCGGTGACCGTCCATTCGGCGGGCAGCAGGAACCAGCAGAGCAGCGAGAAGCCGGCCTGCAGGGCGGCCACCCAGACGGTGTTGGAGAACGGCGTGCGGGTGTCCTCGTAGGCGTAGAAGCCGCGGAGCATCACGTACTGCGCCGAGTAGGGGATCAGGCCCAGGGCGAAGGCGGAGAGCATCAGGCCGACGTTGCGCGCGTTGTCGAGGGCCGTGTCGCCGCCGCCCACCGCGTAGATCGCCTGGCCGATGGCCGGTCCGAGGGACAGGAAGAGGAAGGCCGCCGGGACGACCGCCACGGCGGTGGTGCGCAGCCCGTAGGAGAGGTCGTCGCGGACGGCGCCGGCGTCCTCGTCGGCGGCCGCGCGGGAGAGCCGGGGGAGCACCGCGCTCATGATCGAGACGGTGATCACGGCCTGCGGGAGCTGCCAGATCAGCAGGGCGTTGGAGAAGGCCGCGAGGCCGACACCGCCGTGGCCGCCCTTCTCGGCGGAGCTGCCGGCGGCGGTGGCCAGCTGGGTGATGACCAGGTAGCCGGCCTGGTTGGCGAGGACGAAGAAGAACGTCCACTTGGCCAGCCGGGCGGCCTTGCCGAGGCCGTGCCCGCGCCAGTCGAAGCGCGGCCGGAACCTGAAGTCGGCCGCCCGCAGGTACGGGATCATCGCCAGCGACTGCACGGCGAGGCCGACCAGGGTGCCGATGCCGAGCAGCCGGACGCCCTCGGGGGTGATCGACTCGGGGGTGACGTGGGTGCCGTCGTAGCCGCCGTAGACCCAGATGTAGGCGCCGAAGGTGAAGATCACCACGATGTTGTTGAGGACCGGGGTCCACATCATCGCGCCGAACCGGCCGCGGGCGTTGAGGATCTGGCCCATCACCACGTGGATGCCCATGAAGAAGATGGTCGGCAGGCAGTACCGGGCCAGGGCGACGGTGGTCTCCGCGCGCTCCGGGGTCTCCATCATCGGGTGGGCGATCAGCTGGACCAGCACCGGTGCCCCGAGCACGGCCAGGAAGACCACGCCGGCCAGGCCGACCATCACCAGGGTGAGCAGCCGGTTGGCGTAGGCGGTGCCGCCGTCCGCGTCGTTCTTCATGCTGCGGACCAGCTGCGGCACGAAGACGGCGTTCAGCGCGCCGCCGCCGATCAGGATGTAGAGCAGGGTCGGCAGGGTGTTGGCCGCGTTGTAGGAGTCACCCATCACGGCGATGCCGATCGCGCCGGCGATCACCATGGTGCGCAGGAAGCCGGTGCCCCGGGAGACCAGGGTCCCGGCCGCCATGATCGCACTGGAGTTCAGCAGCGAGGCGACCTTGCCGCCGCCGGAAGCCGGTGCGGCCGGCGCGGCCGGTTCGGCGGCGGGCGCGGGGGCGGCGTGCTGCTCGGCGGCGAGGTCCGCGAGCGGCTCCACCGCGGGCGGCAGCTGCACCGCCGCCACCTGCATGGTGGCCTCCTCCTCGGAGAGCGGCGGGTCGAACTCGATCGGCGGCACGAACGGGCGGGGCCCGTCCGGACCGTGGCCGTGGCCGTGGCCGCCGCCGTGCGGCTGCCCCGGGTACGCGCCGGCCGGGGGGAACGGCGCGGCCGGGGCGGGCGGCACCGGCGCGGCGGGCGCCTGGGCGGCCACCGGCTGGACCGGGGACTGCCGCTCGGGGGACTGCTGGGCCGGCGGGCGGGGCGCCTCGGCGGTCGCCTGCCGGCCGCCGAACAGCCCGTCCACGCCCACGTACTCGGTGGACTCGGAGTCCCAGGCGGAGTGCGCCGGGCCGGGCTGCCACTGCGGCGGGGCGCTCCACCCCTCGGCGGGGGCCGCCGGAGCCGCGGGCGCGGCCGGGGCGGCGGGCACGGCGGACCCGGCCGGGGCGGCGGCGGGGGTGCCCGCCTGCTGCTCCCAGGCCGGACGGCCCTCCCGCCACTCGCCCGCCGGGGTGTCCCAGCCGGGCTGCACCGGGGGGACCGGCGGGGAGAACTGCGCCGGCGGGACCGGCGCCGGGAAGTCGCCGCCCTGCGGCGGCAGCTGCGGCGGCACGTCGTACGCGGCCACCGGCTGCTGCGCCGGCTGCGGTGCGGTGGGTCCGGCGGGTCCGGCGGTCCGCAGGCCGTACGGGTCCTGGTCGCCCGGACCGCCCTGGTACGCGTCGGCCGCGTAGGGGTCCTGGGCGTAGGTGTCGGCCACGTACCAGTCGCCGGACGGCGACTCGGCCCCCGGACGGCCCTCTCCGCGGCCCGGAGGCCGCTCCTCGCTGCGCCCGGTCATGTCACCTCTTCGCTGTCGTGGGGGGAGGCCGCGCCGGAGTCGGGCGGTATCGGCGGTGTCAAGGACCAACCTTCTCATCACTGGCGGCCTGATCCCGGCCATCCGCGCTGGGGTCGCGCGGTGTCCCCACCGCCCCGTCGGGTCCGGCCCCGTCGGCCCGGTCCCCGGCGGGTGTCCCGCCGGCCCCCTCCGGGGCGGCCGGGTCGCTCGGGTCGCCCTTGTCGCCCTTGTCGCCCGGCTCGCCGGCCGGGGCGAGCGGCTCGTCGCCCTCGTCGTCGTGCGCCACCCGCCGCTTGCGCTGGCGCATGAACCGCAGGGCCGCCAGCAGGAGCAGCAGCAGACCGCCGCCGAAGACGTAGAGCACGCCGTTGGTGACCGAGGTGACCTCGACGGTGAACTGCACCGGTTCGCCGTACGGCTGCGGGTTGGGGCCGGTGGTGAAGAGCTGGGCGGTCATGTTCACCGGCCCGTTGTTCTTCGCCTCGGCGGGGAAGCGCAGGGTGACGCTCTGCGAGGCGGGCAGCACCAGCTCCTCGGTCGGCAGTTCGACCCGGAGCCGGTTCTGCTGGCTGGGGATCAGCACCAGCTTGAGGTTGGTGACCGTCTGGGTGAGGTCGTTGCGGACGCTGACCTGGAGCACGCCGGTGTCCCCGGCGAAGGTGATGACCCGCTTCGGCGGCACCTTCACCGCGCCGGTGAGCTCGTTGAGGTAGTTGGTGACGCCCGCCCGGTAGACGCTGCCGGCCGGGGCCTCGGTGCGCCACTCGGTGGACAGCGAGCGGACCATCGCCGCGCTGAACGGCCCGCGCACCCGCTGCGGCAGGGTCAGCACCCGCATCAGGGTGTCCAGCTTGGTCTGGATCCGGGTGGTGGCGGTCAGGTCGGCGGCGGGCAGCTCCGAGTCGCGGACCCGGGCCGGGTAGTCGGTGGCCGCCGGGACGGCGGCGTTGGCCTTCGGGTCCGCCGCGAGCTGGGTGAGGGTGTCCAGCTTGACCGGGTCCACCCACTTGCCGTCGGTGGCCGCCTGGAGCGCGGTCGCCAGCACCTTGGCGGTGGCGGCGGTGAGCTCGCGCGGCGGCAGCACCAGCAGGCCGCGCGGGTTCTGCGGCTCCTGCCGGGAGATCACGAAGGTCTCGGCGAGGAACCGCTGGACCGCCCGGCTCTGCGCCTCCGGGGTGACCAGGTCGTCCTCGAACAGGCCGGAGACCAGCTCGTCGGCGACCACCGCGGTCTGCCCGTTGCCGATCGGGCGGGTGGCCGAGGGGGTGTACTTCAGCGCGTCCGACTCGGGCAGGCTGGCACCGTTCACCAGCACGGTGCCGGCGCCGGTGCGCTGGGCGACCGAGGCGATCCGCTGGTCCAGGTAGCCCTGGTAGGGCCAGGCGACGTCGGCCCGGGTGTCCACCGAGAGCCGGCCCTCGACGGTCAGCTGACCGGCCGTGGCGGCCTTGCCGAGGGCGGTGTCGATGCCCTCCAGCTCGGCGGCGTTGTGCGCGATCGAGGCGAGGTCCGGGTCGGCGTACGGCAGCGCCACCACCTGGCTGCCCGGCTTGGCGACGGCGGCCCGCAGCTTCTCCAGCCAGGCCGTGGCGGCCGCGGTGCCGGTGCCGGGGACGGTGTTCTCCTCCTTGGCGGCGTTGCCCGCGGTGCCGGGCTTCTGCACCTGGTACCGCTTGGTCATCGCGAACGCGGTGTCCAGCAGGTCGGGGTCGACCACCCAGGTCAGCCCGGGCAGCGTGGCGCCGATCTCGACCAGCGAGTACAGCCGCCCGCCGGGGGCGAACTCGGTGGCCAGGCTGTCGTCGCGGAGCACCGAGACGGTCTGGTCGTTGTCGGAGAGGGTCTGCGCGGCCAGCACCGGCGCGTGCACCAGCGGCCAGACGGTGGTGACCTTGGACGGCTGGGCCTCGGTCGGGCTGGGGTCGTACGGCAGGAACGTGCGGGCGATGCCCAGCGGGCGGTCCTTCTGGTTGTCCGCGGTCGAGCCCCAGACGTCCACCGCCAGCTCGTACACGCCCTCGGTGGAGAACAGCAGGTCGGCGACGGCGACGCTGAGCGTGTACGGCTGGCTCTGGCCGGGGCCGAGCTCGTTCAGCGCGTACTGCGGGCTGTCCAGCGAGATGCCGTCGGCGCCGAGCGGGGTGGTCCGGGCGGTCACGTCGGCCAGCTGGCTGCGGGTGGTGAGCGGCTTGCTCGACCAGGGCTTGCGGACCGCCGCGTGCGCGGACTTGAGCACCGACTTGCCGCCGTTGGTGACGTGCCCGGTGATCGTCACGGTGCCGTTTTGGGCGGCCACCGGCTTGTTCACCGACTCGATGGTCATCACCACCGGGTACTCGGCCGAGACCGTCGACTCGGCGACCGGTCGGGTGCCGCCGGCCGGGGCCGCGGTCGCCGGGACGCCGGGCAGCCCCGGGACGAGCACCAGCGCGGCGCCCAGCGCGCCGGCCAGTCGTCGGACGGCCCGGGCCGCCCGGCCGGGGCCGCGCCGCCCGGCGGGCCGGGCGCTTCGTTCCAGGGCCCGCCCCGGTAGACCGTTCGCCTCCAGGCCCGGTGCCGGCTCAGTCACGCGGTCCGCCCTCGCTCGCTGCTCGCTGCTTGCTGCTGAATGCTGGTGCTGCTGAATGCTGTGCTGCTGCGGATGTTCCATCGGCCGGAAAAGGGAGGCCGTGCGGAGCAGCCGTGAAGAAAAGGTGGTCGTCCATCGCCCGAGGGGCCGTGACGGCGCACGGCACCGCGGCCCGCCGTCGGTGCCCCGGACTCGTTCCACCGGCATGGTAACGATGTGGCGAGGGGTGCGGTGTTGCGGGCCGGGGGGTGAGGCGGTGGAAACGCGCGGGCGGGGGTGCCGCCGGGCCACGTACCCTTGTGAGCCGTGTCCACTGCCAATGAGCCCACCGCCCACGAGTCCGGCGCCCATCATCCCAGTTCCGCCGTCCAGGTCGTGCCCGGCCTGAGCGAGGCGCAGACCCTGGGTCTGCAGGAACTGCTGCGGGTCTCCCCGGTCGCCGACGAGATCGCCGGCCGCTTCCAGGCGGCCGGGCACCGGCTCGCGCTGGTCGGCGGCTCGGTCCGGGACGCCCTGCTGGGCCGGCTCGGCAACGACCTCGACTTCACCACCGACGCCCGCCCGCAGCAGGTCCTGAAGCTGGTCAAGGGCTGGGCGGACGCGGTCTGGGACGTCGGCATCGCCTTCGGCACGGTGGGCGCGCGCAAGGACACCCCCGAGGGCTCGTTCCTGATCGAGATCACCACCTACCGCTCCGAGGCGTACGACCGCACCTCCCGCAAGCCCGAGGTGACCTACGGCGACACCATCGAGGAGGACCTGGTCCGCCGCGACTTCACGGTCAACGCGATGGCCGTCGACCTGCCCGGCCGCGGCTTCGTCGACCCGCACCAGGGCCTGGAGGACCTGGAGGCCCGGGTGCTGCGCACCCCCGCCACCCCCGAGGAGTCCTTCTCCGACGACCCGCTGCGGATGATGCGGGCCGCCCGGTTCGCCGCCCAGCTGGACTTCGAGCCGGCCCCCGAGGTGATCGCGGCGATGACCGCGATGGCCGAGCGGATCACCATCGTCTCCGCCGAGCGGGTCCAGGCCGAGCTGAACAAGCTGCTGCTGGCCAAGCACCCGGTGAAGGGCCTGCGACTGCTGGTCGACACCGGCCTGGCCGACCACGTGCTGCCCGAGCTGCCGGCGCTGCGCCTGGAGCGCGACGAGCACCACCGGCACAAGGACGTCTACGAGCACTCGCTGACCGTCCTGGAGCAGGCCGTCGACCTGGAGCAGGACGGCCCCGACCTCACCCTGCGGCTGGCCGCGCTGCTGCACGACATCGGCAAGCCGCGCACCCGCCGCTTCGAGTCGGACGGCCGGGTCTCGTTCCACCACCACGAGGTGGTCGGCGCCAAGATGACCCGCAAGCGGATGCGCGAGCTGAAGTACTCGAAGGAGCTCACCGAGGACGTCTCGCGCCTGGTCGAGCTGCACCTGCGGTTCCACGGCTACGGCGGCGGCGAGTGGACCGACTCGGCGGTGCGCCGCTACGTCACCGACGCCGGCCCGCTGCTGGAGCGGCTGCACAAGCTGACCCGCTCCGACTGCACCACCCGGAACCGGAAGAAGGCCGCGGCGCTCTCCCGCACCTACGACGGTCTGGAGACGCGGATCGGCGAGCTCAAGGAGCAGGAGGAGCTGGACGCCGTCCGCCCCGCGCTGGACGGCAACCAGATCATGGAGCTGCTCTCCCTCAAGCCCGGCCCGATGGTCGGCAAGGCGTACAAGCACATGCTGGAGCTGCGGCTGGAGCACGGCCCGATGGAGTCCGAGGAGGCCGTGGCCGCGCTGCGCGCCTGGTGGGACGCCCAGCAGTAGGCCCGAGCGGACCGGAAGGGGTGGTCCCGGGCGCTCCGGGACCACCCCTTCCGCCGTGCCCGGGGGTCAGAGCTTCTTCAGGCAGAGCACGAAGCTGAGCGCGGACGTGGTCGACTCGCGGGTGTAGGTGCTCTCGGCGTCGGTGACGTTCTGGCAGGCCTTGTCGGCGTCGCTGGTCGCGTAGACCTTCTTGAGCACCTTGTACTGGGCCCGCGGGTCGGTGCAGGGGAGCATGGTGATCCGCGGGTTGGCGTCGTGGGTGGCCGTGGTGCCGTTCTCGTTGCGCAGGCAGTCGCCGGCCTTGGCGTCGTCGATGTCGCTGGGCGTCTTGGGGGTCGGCGTCGGCATGGTGACGGTCGGCACCGGGACCGCCGGGGCCGAGTAGCTCGGTGCCGTGTAGGTCGGCACCGGGATGGTCACCGAGGTCGGGGTGGGCAGCACGATCGGGTGGCGGTCGCTGTCCTTCCGGTCGCTGACGAACACCCCGGCCGCGATCAGCGCGACGACCGTGCCGATCAGGAGCACCGGCACCAGCACCAGCAGGACCACCAGGAGTGGCCGCTTGGTGGGCGGCCCGCCCGGGCCGCCCTGCGGTGCGTACCCGGCCTGCGCCGGGTAGCCGGCCGGCGGCGGGTACGCGTAGCCGCCCGCGGGTGCCTGGGCGGGCACGCCGTAGCCGGGCGCGGCCGGCGGCGGGGCGGCCGGGTAGCCGTAGCCGGGCGGCGGTGGGGCGCCCGCCGGCTGCGGGGCCTGCGGGCCGGCGTACGGGTTGCCGGTGGCGTACGGGTTGGCGCCGTCGGGCGGCGGTGAGCCGTACGGCAGCTGGGGCGGCGGAACGGACAAGGGGATCCCCCGGGAAGGTCAGCGGTGGCGGGCGGGCAGGGCTTCGGTCAGGGCTTCTTCACCGGCGGGGTGCCGGCGAGCGGGCCGAGGCAGAGCACGTACCGCTTCTTGTTCCAGCGGCGGCCGCTCTTGCCCGAGACGGTGCTGGTGGTGCCCACGGTCTCGCGGCACCGGGTGGTGTCGGTGGTGGACTCGAACTTGGCGAGCACCTTGTAGTTCGCCTTGCTGTCGGTGCACTTGACCACGGAGACGTCGCGCGAGCCGTTCGCCTTGACGCAGTCGCCGGCCTTGGCGCTGCTGACGCTGGGGCCGGTGACGAAGTAGAGGACGGCCAGCACGATCGCGCCCAGCACCGCGCCGACCAGCTTCAGCCGGCCCTTGCTGCCGCGCTTCGCGGCCGGCGGCGCGGGCACCGGTGCGGCCGGCGGGTAGCCGTGCTGGGGCGCCTGGCCGTAGGGGGCCTGCTGGTACGGGGCCTGCTGGTAGGGACCCGGCGGGTACGGGGCCTGCGGGTACCCGGGGGCCGCCGGGGGCGCGGGCTGGGCGGCGGGGTAGCCGTAGCCGGCCGGTGGCGGCGGCGGGGCGCCGTAGCCGCCGGGCGCCGGCTGCGGCGGTCCGTAGGGCTGGGGCGGCGCGCCGTAGGGCTGCGCCGGCGGATGGCCGTACTGCGGTGGGGCCCCGTACGGGCCGGGTGGTGTGCTCATCAGATCGTCCCCCGAGACGTGGTGCTGTCGCTCCGACAGATCTGACGTACCTTAGCGACTCCTCCTGACGGTTTCCGGTCGCAGGGGGCGCGGGGCCCTAGCCGGCCTGGTCACCGGGGACGGGGCCGCTCCGGCGGGCCGCGCGCAGGTAGAGGAGGGCGGCCGCGGCGTACACCAGGGCCACGCCCACGACCACGGTGACCGAGCGGCCGGAGAGCGGCAGCACCAGCGCGGTCACCAGGGCGGCGGCCACGAAGGCGACGTTGAAGAGCACGTCGTAGATGGCGAAGACGCGGCCCCGGTAGTCGTCCTCGACCGATCCCTGGACCACGGTGTCGGCGCAGATCTTGGTGCCCTGGGTGACCACGCCGAGCAGCAGCGCGGCGATCAGGCAGGGCACCAGGGTGAAGCCGAGGCCGAGCGCGGGCACGAAGACCACCGGGGCGGCCAGGCAGAGCGTCATCCAGCCGGCCAGCCCGAACCGGCGGGTGCACCAGGGGCTGATCACCGCCGCGATGAAGAAGCCGGCGGCGGAGAGGCCGACCGCCTGCCCCAGGGTGACCAGCCCGGCCGCGCTGTCCGCCGGGTCGTTGAAGGTGTACCGGGCGAGCATCACCACGACGACGATCAGCACGCCGTAGCAGAACCGGGCCGCGGTGACGGCGGCCAGCGCGTGCACCGCCGGGCGGCAGTCCCGCACCAGGTGGTTGACGGCGGCGCGCAGTTCGCGGGCGGCCTGGACCAGGGCCTGGCCGAGCGGCGGCCGGCCCGGGTGGTGCTCGGGGCCGAGCAGGTCCTTGTCCATCCGCAGCGCGGCCAGCGCGGCCGACAGGTAGAGCAGGGCGGCGACGGTCACCAGGGCGGCGTCGGCCCTCGGCCCGGGCGGCATCACCTGGTGCAGCAGGAAGCCCACCCCGCCGCCGGAGGCCGCCGCGACGGTGCCCAGGGTGGGGGAGAGGGCGTTGGCGGTGACCAGCTGTTCGGGCCGGACCACCCGGGGCAGGGCGGCCGAGAGGCCGGCCAGGATGAACCGGTTGAGCGCGGTGACCAGCAGCGCGGAGGCGAAGAACAGCCAGGTCGGGGCCTGGAGCAGGAGCAGCGCGCCGGTGACCAGGCCGAGCCCGAAGCGGCCCAGGTTGCCCAGGTAGAGCACCTGGCGGCGGCGCCAGCGGTCCAGCAGCACGCCGGCGAACGGGCCGATCACCGAGAACGGCAGCAGCATCACGGCCAGCACCGAGGCGATGTCGGCGGGGGAGGACTGCTTCTCGGGGGAGAAGACCACGTAGGCGGCGAGCGAGACCTGGAAGACGCCGTCGGAGAGCTGGGAGAGCACCCGGGCGGTCAGCAGCCGGCGGAAGTCGCGGCCGCGGAGCAGGTCGAGGAGCGTGGCGCGGTGCGCGGCCTGGTGGGTGCTGCCGTTCTCGGTGATCGCCACCTGCCCAGGGTGCCATGGAACCGGTCGGTGTTTCACGTGAAACATTCGCCGGGAAAAGGTGAACGGGCCCACGGTGCTCGACCGTGGGCCCGTTTCAGTGCCCGGGGTGAATCAGGCTCAGCGCTCGACCTCGCCGCGGATGAACTTCTCGACGTTCTCCTTGGCCTCGTCGTCGAAGTACTGGACCGGCGGGGACTTCATGAAGTACGAGGAGGCCGACAGGATCGGGCCACCGATGCCGCGGTCCTTGGCGATCTTCGCGGCGCGCACGGCGTCGATGATGACACCGGCGGAGTTCGGGGAGTCCCAGACCTCGAGCTTGTACTCCAGGTTCAGCGGGACGTCGCCGAACGCGCGGCCCTCGAGGCGGACGTACGCCCACTTGCGGTCGTCCAGCCAGGCGACGTAGTCCGACGGACCGATGTGGACGTTCTTGGCGCCCAGCTCGCGGTCGCGGATCTGCGAGGTGACGGCCTGGGTCTTGGAGATCTTCTTGGACTCCAGGCGCTCGCGCTCGAGCATGTTCTTGAAGTCCATGTTGCCGCCGACGTTCAGCTGCATGGTGCGCTCGAGGATGACACCGCGGTCCTCGAACAGCTTGGCCATCACGCGGTGCGTGATGGTCGCGCCGACCTGGGACTTGATGTCGTCACCGACGATCGGCACGCCGGCCTCGGTGAACTTGTCGGCCCACTCCTTGGTGCCGGCGATGAACACCGGGAGGGCGTTCACGAAGGCGACCTTGGCGTCGATGGCGCACTGGGCGTAGAACTTGGCCGCGGCCTCGGAACCGACCGGCAGGTAGCAGACCAGGACGTCGACCTGCTGGTCCTTGAGGACCTGGACGACGTCGACCGGGGCCTCGTCGGACTCCTCGATGGTCTCCAGGTAGTACTTGCCCAGGCCGTCGAGGGTGTGGCCGCGCTGGACGGTGACGCCGGTCGGCGGCACGTCGCAGATCTTGATGGTGTTGTTCTCGCTGTTGCCGATGGCGTCGGCCAGGTCGAAGCCGACCTTCTTGGCGTCGACGTCGAAGGCGGCGACGAACTCCACGTCACGGACGTGGTAGTCACCGAACTGGACGTGCATCAGCCCGGGGACCTTGCCGGCCGGGTCGGCGTCCTTGTAGTACTCGACACCCTGCACCAGCGACGCGGCGCAGTTGCCCACACCCACGATGGCTACGCGAACCGAACCCATTTCCGGTTGCTCCCTGTGATCTCATGAGCGCCGCCGAGGATCGGCGGTGCTCGTCCTGCTTCTTCGATGACTGCTGACGGGCGCGAGGCGCCCACTCCTGCCGCGTGGCACAGGGCTGACGCGGTGTCAGCGCTCCTGGTCGGAGCGCCCCGGGCGGTCGTGCGGTGGCCCGGACGGGTCCGCGGACCCGTCCTCCCGGCCTCGGCCGTCCGAAGTCTTGGGTACTGCGGGGTCGGTGGCACCGGCGGACGTTCCGGTCCGTCCGGTGCGGTTGGCCCGCTCGGTCTCGATCAGCTCGTTGAGCCAGCGGACCTCGCGCTCCACCGACTCCAGTCCGTGCCGCTGCAGCTCGACGGTGTAGTCGTCGAAGCGTTCGCGGGCCCGGGCCAGCGAGTTGCGCATCCGCTCCAGGCGCTCCTCCAGCCGGCTGCGGCGGCCTTCCAGGACGCGCATCCGCACCGCCCGGTCGGTCTGGCCGAAGAAGGCGAAGTGCACACCGAAGTGCTCGTCCTCCCAGGCGTTCGGGCCGGAGTCGGCGAGCAGCTCCTCGAACCGCTGCTTCCCCTCGGGGGAGAGCCGGTAGACGATCTTGGACCGCTTGCCGTTGAGCGCGGTGGCCGGGACGTACTCGACGTCCGGGTTGTCCTCGACCAGGAAACCCTGGGCCACCAGGCTCTTCAGACAGGGGTAGAGCGTCCCGTACGAGAACGCGCGGAACGAGCCGAGCAGGACGTTGAGCCGTTTGCGCAGCTCGTACCCGTGCATCGGGGCGTCGTGGAGGAGTCCGAGAACGGCGAACTCCAGCACACCCGAGCGCCTGCCCACGTGTCCTCGTCCTCCCTTCCCCGATCGGTCCGCGACCTGCCGCTGTCGGCAGTATGCCGTTCCGATGTATCGGCTCGATATATCGAGAACAGTAAGCCTGGGTCACCGAACGAGCAAGGGGGGCGCGCGTGAATGTGATCACAAGGCGGCGCGCGGCGGCGCTTGGCAACGGGCGTGTAATGATCTTCCGTCGATTTGCGGGTATTGGCGTTTGATGCCCGATTAGTTCGGTTTCAGGGCTGCGTACGCTGTCGCGTGTGCACGAGGACCACCTCCGGGGTTAGGGCGGTTGCGGGCATCGGACGTGGACCCTGCCTTCAGGCTCGACCAGCCTGGCGAGGAGTAGCTGGAACATGAGCGAACGACGGCGGAGGTCGCCGGGCGGCGACGGTCGCCCTCCGGGCGACAACGGACGCGCCGGTGGAGCAGGCGGCGACGAGCTCGGCTCGGACGGCCTCGGCCGGCGGCGTCCCCCCGGCATGCGGGAGACCGCCCAGCAGCCCAAGATGACCCGTGCCGAGATGCGCAAGGCCGCCCAGAAGGGCGGTGGCCGGCGGGCCGGCGCCGCCGGAGCCGCGGCCGGTGCGGCCGCCGCCGCACCCGGGAAGAAGCGATTCATCGACTACCCGCGGTTCGGCAAGCAGGGCGTCCGCCGCTGGCTGCCGTCCTGGCGGCAGTGGCTGACCGCGGTGCTGCTCGTCGTCGCGGCCTGCGTGGGCACGGTCTTCTACATCTACCAGTCGACCAAGATCCCGCCGCTGAACGCCCTGGTGAACGACCAGAACAACATCTACTACTGGGCCGACGGCACCGAGATGGTCCGCAAGGGCGAGACCAACCGGCAGATCGTCGAGCTCGGCGACATCTCGCCCAACCTGCAGAACGCGGTCATCGCGGCGGAGAACGAGACCTTCCGCACCGACAGCGGCATCGACCCCAAGGGCATGCTGCGCGCCGTGATCAACATGGCCAAGGGCGGCGAGACCCAGGGCGCCTCGACCATCACCCAGCAGTACGTCAAGAACGCCTACCTGACGCAGGAGCAGACCCTCTCCCGCAAGGTGAAGGAGTTCTTCATCACCCTGAAGGTCAACCAGGAGTACGAGAAGCCCGACATCCTCAAGGGCTACCTCAACACCAGCTGGTTCGGCCGCGGCGCGACCGGCGCCCAGGCCGCCGCCCAGGCCTACTACGGCGTCAACGCCAAGGACCTGGACCTCTGCCAGAGCGCGATGCTGGCCGGCCTGCTCAAGGGCGCGTCGTTCTACGACCCGACCATCAAGGCCAACCAGGGCCGCGCCGAGGAGCGCTGGAAGTGGATCCTGGACCGGATGGTGGAGACCAAGAACGCCACCGCCGAGGAGCGGGCGAAGTGCACCACCTTCCCCGCGCCGATCAAGCAGGTCCCGCCGGCCAACATGAACGGCCAGATCAGCTACCTGGTGGAGACCGCCAACAAGTACGTCATGGTCAAGGACCCGACGATCGACCAGCGGGCGATCGACAAGGGCGGCTTCAAGATCTACACGACCTTCCAGAAGGACAAGGTCGAGTACCTGAAGAAGGCCGTCGACGACGTCAAGGCCGAGACCCTCAACCCGCAGAAGCGCCCGAACAACGACAACTTCATCCAGTTCGGCGCGGCCAGCATCGTCCCCGGTGACGGCGCGATCGTCGCCATCTACGGCGGTGAGGGCGCGGAGAACGGCCGCTACGAGAACAACGCGGACGCCCAGGGCGTGCAGGTCGGCTCGACCTTCAAGCCCTTCGTGCTGGCCGCCGCGATGCAGGCCGGTGTGCAGACCCAGAAGGACAACACCGGCAAGCCGAAGCGGATCAACGCCGACAGCCGCTACCTCTCCGACGACATGTCGGAGATCCGCAAGGCCGACGGCTCGCTGCTGATGGGCGACGACGGCAAGCCCTACAAGCAGAAGAACGAGGAGAAGGGCAAGCGCGGTTACGTCTCGCTGCGGATGGCCATGCAGTGGTCGTACAACGTGCCCTTCGTCCAGCTGAACCAGGACGTCGGCGGCGCGGCCGTGGCCGAGACCGCCAAGGCGATGGGCATCCGCGAGGAGAGCATCGCCAAGGAGTCGAAGGTCGCCACCTTCCCGCTCGGCGTCTCCACCATCAGCCCGATCCGGATGGCCGACGCCTACGCGACGCTCGCCGCCAGCGGCAAGCAGGTCGACCCGTACTCGGTCACCAAGGTCCTGGTGGACGGCAAGGAGCGGCCGCTCTTCGCCAAGCACGACGTCAAGCAGGCCCTGGAGCCGGCGGTCGCCGACAACGTCACCGACGTGCTGGTGAACGTGGCGAAGAACGGTACCGGTTCGAAGTCCAACGCGCTGGGCCGCCCGGTGGCCGGCAAGACCGGTACCACCGACGAGAACAAGTCGGCCTGGTGGGTCGGCTACACCCCGCAGCTGACCACCAGCGTGGCGATGTGGCGCGAGGACCCGGTGGCGAAGGAGCGGCTCTCGCTCAACGGCACCGGCGGCAAGGACTCGGTGCACGGTGGTGACACCCCGACCGACGTCTTCACCCGGTACATGAAGGCCGCGCTGGCCAACGAGAAGAAGCTGGACTTCCCGACCCCGCAGCCGGTCGGCTCCCAGGTCGACTCCTCGGGCGCGCCGAGCACGGCCAGCGCGGTGCCCACCCCGACCGCGACCGAGACCGTGACGGTCCCGCCGGTGGACCCGAACGCCCAGCAGCCGACCCAGCCGCCGGTCACCCAGGGCCCGGCCTGCGTCCCCGGCGTGGACTGCCCGGGCACCGTGCCCACCCAGCCGGCGCCGACCAAGACCAACCCGGGCGGCACCGGCGGCGGCACCGGCGGTGGCGGAACCAACGGTGGCGGCACCACCGGCGGCGGTACGGGCGGCGGCACCGGCGGTGGCGGCACCACCGGTGGCGGCACCGGCGGCACCACCCCCTCGCCGGGCTGCCTGCCCGTCCTCGGCTGCACCACGCCGACCACCCCGCCCAGCCCGACCCCCGACCCGGGCGCCGGCGGGACCACCGGCATGCCGACCAGCAAGCCGCCCAAGCCGAGCACCTCGCCCTCGGCGACCACCACCGGCAGCGCCGTGGCGCCGTAGGACGCCCGGACGACGACGGCGGTGGGGAGCTCCACGGAGCTCCCCACCGCCGTTTCGCCGTATTCGGAGGGATTCGTGCCGCCGCCCGGGCCCCGGCGGCCGGGCCATCCCGGGGTCCTCCTCGTCCGGACGGGACCGGTGCGGCAGGATGTCCGCCATGACGTCCAGCGCTCCTGACGAAGAGCCCGCGCCCGCGCCGGCCGGCCCGCAGGTCAACACCGTGGTGGTGCCGGCGGACGAGGACCCGGTCGCGGCGGCCGGCAGCGAGGTGATCGGCGGCCCGCCCGGACGGCGCGCGCTGCTCGGCGTCTCCTGGTGGATCCCGGCGCGATTCCTGGCGCTGGTGGTGATCGCGGTCTCGGTGCTGGGCATGGCGCAGAAACTGCCCTGCTACAACGCCGCCTGGTTCCAGCCGGGTTCGCCGCAGTACGTGCACGCCTGCTACAGCGACATTCCGCACCTGTTCTCCGGGCGCGGCTTCGCGGCCGGCCTGCACCCGTACGTGGACCGGATCCCGGGCACCTCCGGGGACCTCCAGTTCCTCGAGTACCCGGTGCTGACCGGCCTGTTCATGCAGGTCTCGGCCTGGCTGACGCCCGGCGGCGGCACCCTGCAGGACCAGGAGCGGTGGTTCTGGACGATCAACGCGGGCCTGCTGATGGCCTGTGCGGTGGTCGCCGTGGTCGCGCTCTCCCGCACCCACCGGCGCCGCCCCTGGGACGCGCTGATGTTCGCGCTGGCGCCCACCCTGCTGCTGAACGCCACCGTCAACTGGGACCTGCTGGCGGTCGCGCTGACCGCCGTCGCCCTCGCCTGGTGGTCCGGCTCGCGGCCGGTCTGGGCCGGGGTGTTCATCGGCCTGGCCACCGCGGCCAAGCTCTACCCGCTGCTGCTGCTCGGTCCGTTGCTGGTGCTCTGCTGGCGGGCCGGCCGCCGGCGCGACCTACGGGCGCTGCTCGGCGGCGCGGTCGGCGCCTGGCTGCTGGTCAACCTGCCGATCATGATCGCCAACTGGCAGGGCTGGTCGACCTTCTACGTCTTCAGCAAGCACCGCAAGGAGGACTACGGCTCGCTCTGGCTGATCGTCATGCAGGACCGCGGCGTCGGGCTGGAGAACCTCGACACCTTCATCGCCGTCCTGATGGTGCTGAGCTGCGCGGGGATAGCGTGGCTCGGCCTCTCGGCGCCCCGCCGGCCGCGGGTGACCCAGCTGGCCTTCCTGGTGGTGGCCGCGTTCGTGCTGCTCAACAAGGTGTACTCGCCGCAGTACGTGCTCTGGCTGCTGCCGCTCGCGGTGCTGGCCCGGCCACGCTGGCGGGACTTCCTGATCTGGCAGGCCTGCGAGGTGCTCTACACCCTGGGCATCTGGTCCCACCTGGGCTTCGTCACCGGGCCCAAGCAGCACGGGATCGGCGAGTCCTGGTACCACTTCGCGATCGTGCTGCACCTGCTCGGCACGCTCTACCTGGTCGGGATGGTGATCCGGGACATCCTGCTGCCGGACCGCGACCCGGTGCGCTGGGACGGCAGCGACGACCCCTCCGGCGGGGTGCTCGACCAGGCCCCGGACGTCTTCGTGCTCGGCACCGCCCGGCGGCTGCGCGAGGAGGAGAGCTACGCCGGGTACGCGCCGGCCGGCCCCGAGGCGTGGCTCAGCGAGCCGCCCGCCCCGGAACCGGCCGAGAAGGTGCGGTAGCCGTCAGCGGTCCACCACGCGGTCGAAGTGCGTGGTGGTGTGCCGGACCTGGAGGCCGAGCTCGTCGCCGACCGCCGGCGGCTTGCTCTCCCCGTCCAGGAAGAGCAGCGAGACCTGCATGTGCGGCGGCTCGGCGAACCAGAGCTGCTTGCCCGCCCAGTGGTACGGCGACTTGGTCTTGTTGACGGTCGCCAGACCCGCCCGGGCGATGCCCTTGGCCCGCGAGGACATGCCCTGGACGTACTTGGGCGCCTCCAGGCCGATGCCGTGCGCGGTGCCGCCGGCCACCACCACCAGGTGGCCGTCGGTCGGCGCCGGGTGCTGGCGGTAGCCGTACCGGTCGCCCTTCTTCACCGGGGTGACGTCCAGCACCGTCGCCCGGACCTCCAGCGCGCCGTGGTCGCCCAGCCAGAGCCGGGTGCCGATCCGGGCCCGGAAGACGGTGTCCGGGTAGCGCTGGGCCAGCTGCTCCATGCCCGCCGCGCCGAGGTGGCTGACGAAGACGGTGTGCACCGCGATGCCGGCGGCCCGGGCGGTGTCCACCCAGTACGCGACCTCCTCGACCGGGCTGGAGCCGTCCGGCCGGTCCATCGGCAGGTGCAGCGCCAGGCCCTCGAAGGAGACGCCGTCCAGCTCGGCGGCGACCGTGCCGAGGTCGGCCGCCGAGACGCCGTGCCGGCGCATGGTGGTCATGCACTCCAGCACCACCCGGGCACCGTGCAGCGCCCGCAGCGCGTCGACGTGCGCCACCGTCCGGATCACCCGGGCGTGCGGCAGCGGCAGCGCCTCCTCGCCGACCCGGTACGGGGTCAGCACCAGCAGCTCGCCGCCGTACCAGTCGGCCGCGTCGGCCGCCTCGTAGGCGGTGCCGACCGCCAGGACGCCGGTGCCGAGGAGGGTCGCCTCCTCGGCCAGGCGGTGGTTGCCCAGTCCGTAGCCGTTGCCCTTCGCCACCGGCACCAGGCCGGGGAACTCGGCCAGGACGGAGCGCTGGTGGGTACGCCAGCGTTCGGTGTCGAGGTAGAGCGACAGCGTCATCGGGTCATCTCCCAGAGGGTGTTGGGCACGGCGGCGGCTCGGTGGCTCGGCGGGGCGCTGCTCAGCGGCGCGACATGTAGAGGTCGAGGGCCTTGTGCAGCAGCTTGTTGAGCGGGAAGTCCCACTCGCCGAGGTACTCGGCGGCCTGGCCGCCGGTGCCGACCTTGAACTGGATCAGGCCGAACAGGTGGTCGTTCTCGTCCAGGGTGTCGGAGATGCCGCGCAGGTCGTAGACCCCGCCGCCGAGCGCGTAGGAGTCGCGCATCATCCGCCACTGGATCGCGTTGGACGGCTTGACCTCGCGCTTGTGGTTGGCCGAGGCGCCGTACGAGTACCAGACGTGCTCGCCGACGACCAGCATCGTGGTCGCGGCCAGCGGCTCGCCCTCGTGGTACGCGATGTACAGGCGCATGCGGTTCGGGTCCTCGGCGGTGAGGGCCTTCCACATCCGCTGGAAGTAGGCCAGCGGGCGCGGGGTGAACTTGTCGCGCTCGGCGGTCACCAGGTAGAGCTGGTGGAAGATCGGCAGCTCGTCGTAGCCGCCCTGGATCACCTCGACGCCGCTCTTCTCGGCCTTCTTGATGTTGCGGCGCCAGAGCTGGTTGAAGCCCTTCTGGATGTCGTCCAGCGAGCGGTTGGCCAGCGGCACCTGGAAGACGTAGCGCGGCTGGACGTCGCCGAAGCCGGCCCCGCCGTCCTCGCCCTGCAGCCAGCCGGCCTTGCGCAGCCGGTCGGCCACCTCGAAGGCGCGCGGCTCGTACCAGTCGGCCTCGATGTCGCGCAGCCGCTTGGCCTGCTTGGCGGCGATCGCCTCCTTGATGGTGGGGGCGTTCCAGCGGCGGATGACCACCGGCGGGCCCATCTTCACCGAGAAGGCGCCCTGGGACTTCAGGTGCGCGAGCATCGGCTGCAGCCAGCGGTCGAGGTCGCGGTCGAACCAGTCGATGACCGGGCCCTCGGGCAGGTACGCCAGGTACCGCTTGACCTTCGGCAGCTGCCGGTAGAGCACCAGGCCGGCCCCGACGAGCTGGTTGTCCTGGTCGAACCAGCCGATCGACTCGGAGCGCCACTCGGCCTTCACATCGCCCCAGGACGGCACCTGCATGTGGCTGGCCGAGGCGCGGCTCCTGATGAAGGCGAGGTGCTCCTCGCGGGTGATCGTCCTCAGGCGCAGGCTCATGCTCGGTGCTCCTCGTCGGTCGGGCTGCGGTGGGCCCCGTGTTTCTCCCGGTGACCTTATCGTCCGGGGCCCCGGCGGCTGTGGGCGCGGCGGAGCCCCCGTCGCGCACCGGTCTCCATGGACAGATACGCGACGGGGGCCCGGGGGGTTCCGCGCGGTGACGGGGCTAACCCCAGAGGCCGCCGCGGGCGATGCCGAGGTAGAAGCCGATCGCCGAGGCGCCGAGCGTGACCATCAGGACGAAGCGCTCGGCCGTGGTCACCGAGACGTACATGCCCACGAGTCCGGAGACGATCCCGAACAGGCCGGTCCACGAGGTGAGCAGGTGGAGGTTGTAGAAGAACGAGGTGATGAAGGAGATCGCGCCCAGCACGGCGGTGAGGCCGACCAGGGCGTTCTCCCTCGGGTGCGGGTGGCCGTCGGTGTTCAGGGTGAGGGCGGGGATCCGGGGAACGGTCTGGGCCATGTGTCCCACCTCCTGGCGTGGAGACGAACGAGCAGGAAACCCGTTCCGTCCAGATTGCGGCGGTTGCGCGGGTCTCACAACCCCTATGCGTTTTGTTCGGCCGTCCGGGTGCGGGTAGGCTGTGCCGTCTGCACTGGTGTAGTTGTGCCTCCCTCTGCCCACTTCCGGGTGAGCGGGGGTCCGGCTGTCAGACCCGACCACTACGGTGGCCGGTGTCGTCACTACTCCGGTGCCGACGCTGCACAACCCTCCTGCCACGGAGAGACCGTGGCCGCTGAGTCCAAAGGAGGTGGGTTACTCATGCGTCACTACGAGCTGATGGTCATCCTCGACCCCTCGGTCGAGGAGCGCGCTGTCTCCCCCCTGATCGAGAGCTTCCTCGCCGTCGTCCGCAACGGCGGTGGCAAGGTCGAGAAGGTCGACACCTGGGGTCGTCGCCGCCTGGCTTACGAGATCAACAAGCAGTCCGAGGGCATCTACTCGGTCATCGACCTGCAGGCCACGCCTGAGGTCGTCAAGGAGCTCGACCGCCAGCTGGGCCTGAGCGAGTCGGTTCTCCGGACCAAGGTCCTGCGCCCGGACACCCACTGAGCCACCTCTGAGGCCTTCGGGTCTCGGGTAGCTCGCGACCGCTGTTTCACGTGAAACAGCGGTGAACGGCAATCTTCCCGAGAGGTCATCACCACCATGGCAGGCGAGACCGTCATCACCCTCGTCGGCAATCTCGTCGACGACCCCGAGCTGCGCTTCACCCCGTCGGGTGCGGCGGTCGCGAAGTTCCGCATCGCGTCCACCCCCCGCACCTTCGACCGCCAGACGAACGAGTGGAAGGACGGCGAGAGCCTCTTCCTCACGTGCAACGTCTGGCGGCAGCCGGCGGAGAACGTGGCCGAGTCGCTCCAGCGCGGCATGCGCGTCATCGTGCAGGGCCGACTGCGCCAGCGGTCTTACGAGACCAAGGAAGGCGAGAAGCGGACGGTCTTCGAGGTCGAGGTCGACGAGGTGGGCCCGAGCCTGCGCTCGGCGACCGCGAAGGTCACCCGGGCCAACCGGTCCGGCGGCCCGCAGGGCGGCGGCTTCGGCGGCGCCCCGCAGGGCGGCGGCGGCCAGGGCGGCGGTAACTGGGGCGGCGGTGGCGGCCAGCAGGGCGGCGGCTGGGGTGGAAACTCCGGCGGCCAGTCCGGCCCGTCCGACGACCCGTGGGCGTCCAGCGCTCCCTCTGGTGGAAACCAGGGTGGCGGCTGGGGTGCCCCGTCCGGTGGCGGTTTCTCGGAAGAGCCCCCGTTCTAAGAGCTGACAGATTTCGTGCGGCCGGGCCGCCGGCGTCGTGAGACGCCCGCCCGGCCGTGAACCCCACAGGGAGCACACAATGGCGAAGCCGCCTGCTCGCAAGCCTAAGAAGAAGGTTTGCGTCTTCTGCAAGGACAAGGTCAACTACGTTGACTACAAGGACACGAACCTGCTGCGGAAGTTCATCTCCGACCGCGGCAAGATCCGTGCCCGCCGGGTCACCGGCAACTGCACCCAGCACCAGCGTGACGTCGCCACGGCCGTGAAGAACAGCCGTGAGATGGCGCTGCTGCCCTACACCAGCACCGCGCGCTAAGAGAGGGTGACCGAATAATGAAGATCATCCTCACTCACGAGGTGCCGGGTCTCGGTTCCGCCGGCGAGGTCGTCGAGGTCAAGGACGGCTACGGCCGCAACTACCTGGTCCCGCGCGGCTACGCCATCCGCTGGACCAAGGGTGGTCAGAAGGACGTCGACGCCATCCGTCGCGCCCGGAAGATCCACGAGATCCAGACCCTTGAGGCCGCCAACGAGGTCAAGGGCAAGCTCGAGGGCGTCCAGGTCAAGCTGGCCGTTCGCTCGGGCGAGGCCGGCCGTCTGTTCGGCTCGGTGACCCAGGCCGACGTCGTCGAGGCCATCAAGGCCGCCGGCGGCCCGGTGGTCGACAAGCGCGCCGTCGCGATCGCCTCGCCGATCAAGACCGTGGGCACCCACAAGGTCTCGGTCAAGCTGCACGCCGACGTCCAGGCCAACCTCGACGTCGCCGTCGTCGCCGCCTGAGCTCGGTAGCGACAGCTCCGTAGCAGTGGCCCGAGGGCCGGTCCCCCCGTCCGGGGGGACCGGCCCTCGGTCGTTTCCGGCGGCAACCCTCGGTCAGCTCCGGACCGCCCCGGTGACCAGCCACTTGCCGCCGCGGGCCCGTCCGGCCAGGAAGCCGCCGCGGACCAGCATGAACAGGTTCATCGCCCACCAGAGCCCGGCCAGCCCGGTGCCGCTGGCCGGCACCGCCAGCGCGGCCGGCGCGAACACCGCCAGGGTGCCGAGCATCGCCCAGGCCAGGTACGGGCCGTCCCCGGCGCCCATCAGCACCCCGTCCAGGACGAAGACCAGCCCGGCGACCGGCTGGCAGAGCGCGAGCAGCAGCAGGACGGTGTCCAGCTGCTGCTGCACCGCCGGGTCCGGGGTGAACAGCGGCACGTACAGCGGCCGGGCCAGCACCACCAGCAGGCCCAGCAGCACCCCGGCGCCGATGCCCCACTCGATCATCCGCCGGGCGGCCGCCCTGGTCCCCGGGACGTCCCCGGCGCCCAGGTAGCGGCCGATGATGGCCTGGCCGGCGATCGCGATGGCGTCCAGCGCGAAGGCGATGAACAGGAAGACCGTCATGGCGATCTGGTGCGCGGCCATCTGGTCGTCGCCGAGCCCGGCGGCCACCGCGGTGGCGATCATCAGGACGGCGCGCAGGCTCAGGGTGCGGACCAGCAGCGGGCCGCCGGCCCTGGCGCCGGCCCCTATCCCGGCCGGGTCGGGCCGCAGCGAGGCGCCCTCCCGGCGGGCCCCGCGCACCACCACGAACAGGTAGACGGCGGCCATGCCGGTCTGCGCGAGCACGGTGCCCCAGGCCGAGCCGGCCACCCCGAGACCGGCGCCGTACACCAGGCCGAGGTTCAGGCCGAGGTTGGCGGCGAACCCGGCGACGGCCACGTACAGCGGGGTCCTGGTGTCCTGGAGGCCGCGCAGCACCCCGGTGGCGGCCATCACCAGGAGGATCGCCGGGATGCCGAGCGCGCTGATCCGCAGGTAGGTGACCGCGTACGGGACGGCCGTCGGCGAGGCGCCGAGCAGCCGGGCCAGCTGCGGGGCGAGCAGCAGGACCAGCGCGACCACCGCGGCGGAGAGCCCGAGGGCCAGCCAGATGCCGTCGATACCCTGCTGGATCGCGGCCCGGCGGTCCCCGGCGCCGATCCGGCGGGCGACCGCGGCGGTGGTGGCGTAGGCGAGGAAGACGAAGACCCCGGTGGCGGTGGTGAGGACGGCCGAGGCCACGCCGACGCCGGCCAGCTGGGCGGTGCCGAGGTGGCCGACGATGGCCGAGTCGGCCAGCAGGAAGAGCGGCTCGGCGACCAGGGCGCCGAAGGCCGGGACGGCGAGGGCCAGGATCTCCCGGTCGTGGCGGCGGCGGTCGGTGGTGACGGTCATGCGGTCAAGGCTACTCATCCACAGGTAATGGGCGAAAGTGTGGTTGGTCGCTTACTCGTACGTGTGGGCGACCGGGCCGTCCGGGTCTGTGTCCACCACCACCCGGCTGTGTGTGAAGAATTTCTCATGCACAGCCCCTGGAGGAGGGAATCGCAGGTCAGCGAGTTGACGGTGGATCGATGGTCCGGTTATCCACAGGGCTTTCCACAGGGGCGTCCACAGGTTTGCCGTACTTCTCCACAGCCGTGGGCCGCTCGTCCACACCCCCTGTGGATAACCGCCTTGGCTGAAGGGCTCCCGGCGCCTTAGCGTGGGCCCTCCGGCCGACACTCCCAGCCGCCCCGGCGTCCGATTTGTCGGTGTGGTGGCGTAGAAATGCGGTGGCGCGGAGTCGGACTCCGGGCCGCCCAGCCACCGGCAAGGCCCGCTCCAACTCGCACCACTCGCTGATCGGGGAACACGCGTGACCGGCCCCCAGTACGACGACCACGACGCCCCGCCGCCGCCGGAGGACGACTGGCAGAACGCCGACGACCCCTTCCCGGCCGGCGCCTTCGCCGACGACCCCTTCCCGGCCGGTCCCGGCGACCGGCTGCCGGTCTCGCGCGGGCGCGGCGGAGGTCAGGGGCAGGGCGGCTCCGGTGGGTCGGGCGGTTCGGGCGGCTTCCAGAAGGGCGGCAAGGGCGGCTCCGGCGGCTTCCAGCGCGGTGACGGCAAGCGGCGCCAGGGCGGCGAGGAGGACCGCGGCGAGGGCGGCCTCGAAGGCTTCGAGCGCGTCCCCCCGCAGGACCTCGCGGCCGAGCAGTCCGTCCTCGGCGGCATGCTGCTCTCCAAGGACGCCATCGCCGACGTCGTCGAGGTGCTCAAGCCCGCCGACTACTACCGGCCCGCGCACGAGCTGGTGCACGGCGCGATCCTCGACCTCTACGCGCGCGGCGAGCCGGCCGACCCGATCACCGTGGCCGGCGAGCTGACCAAGCGCGGCGAGCTCCAGCGGGTCGGCGGCCCCGGCTACCTGCACACCCTGGTCAACTCCGTCCCGACCGCCGCCAACGCCGAGTACTACGCGCAGATCGTGCACGAGCGCGCGGTGCTGCGCCGGCTGGTCGAGGCGGGCACCCGGATCGCCGGCATGGGCTACGCCGCCGAGGGCGACGTCGACGAGATCGTCAACGCGGCGCAGGCGGAGATCTACGCGGTCACCGAGCAGCGCACCAACGAGGACTACGCGCCGCTCGCCGACATCATGGAGGGCGCCCTCGACGAGATCGAGTCGATCGGCTCCCGCAACGGCCAGATGTCCGGCGTCCCGACCGGCTTCGCCGACTTCGACGCGCTGACCAACGGCCTGCACCCCGGCCAGATGATCGTCATCGCGGCCCGCCCCGCGATGGGCAAGTCCACCCTGGCGCTGGACTTCGCCCGGGCCTGCTCGATCCACCACAAGCTGCCGAGCGTGATCTTCTCGCTCGAAATGGGCCGCAACGAGATCGCCATGCGCCTGCTCTCCGCCGAGGCCCGGGTCGCGCTGCACCACATGCGCTCCGGCTCCATGACGGACGACGACTGGACCCGGGTCGCCCGCCGGATGCCGGACGTCAGCGAGGCCCCGCTGTTCATCGACGACTCGCCGAACCTGTCGATGATGGAGATCCGGGCCAAGTGCCGCCGGCTCAAGCAGCGCAACGACATCAAGCTCGTCGTCATCGACTACCTCCAGCTGATGCAGTCCGGCGGCTCCCGCCGGGCCGAGAACCGTCAGCAGGAGGTCTCCGACATGTCGCGAAACCTGAAGCTGCTGGCCAAGGAGCTGGAGGTGCCGGTGATCGCGCTCTCCCAGCTGAACCGTGGTCCCGAGCAGCGCACCGACAAGCGGCCGATGGTCTCCGACCTGCGTGAGTCCGGCTCGATCGAGCAGGACGCCGACATGGTCATCCTGCTGCACCGCGAGGACGCCTACGAGAAGGAGTCGCCGCGCGCCGGCGAGGCCGACCTGATCGTCGCCAAGCACCGTAACGGCCCCACCGCCACCATCACCGTGGCCTTCCAGGGCCACTACTCCCGCTTCGTCGACATGACCCGGGACTGACGGGTCAGATGGTGACGGTGGCCCGGAAGAGGGTGGCGGCGTCGCCGTCCAGGCGGGTCGGGGTGCCGGTGGCGGGCAGGAAGGCGGACTCGCCGCGGGCGAGGTCCAGCACGGTGCCGTCGGCGCCGGTCAGCCGGACGGTGCCGGCGGTGCAGAGCAGGATCTGCGGGGCGTCGCCGTCGACCGCGCGCTCCCGGCCGGCCAGGACGAACCGGGAGAGCCGGAACTCGTCGATCGGGACGGGGTAGAGCTCCTCGCCGGGCGTCCCCCCGACCGGGACCGGCAGCAGCGGCTCCGGTGCGCAGGCGGCGAACTCGACCACCCGGAGCAGCTCCGGCACGTCGATGTGCTTGGGGGTGAGTCCGGCCCGCAGCACGTTGTCCGAGTTGGCCTGCAGCTCGACGCAGACCCCGTGCAGGTAGGCGTGCGGGACGCCGGCGCCCAGGTAGAGCGCCTGCCCGGCGCGGAGCCGGACGTGGTTGAGCAGCAGCCCGGCGATCAGCCCGACGTCGCCGGGGAAGTCCCGGCTGATCCGGGTGTACGGCGCGTACGGGCCGTCCGGGTCGGCGGCGGCGGCCTTGCCGACCGCCTCGGCGGTGTCCCGGACGGTGGCCGCCGCGGCGGGCCC
The DNA here is from genome assembly GCF_040683335.1 of Kitasatospora sp. NPDC093806. Taxonomy (NCBI): domain Bacteria; kingdom Bacillati; phylum Actinomycetota; class Actinomycetes; order Kitasatosporales; family Streptomycetaceae; genus Kitasatospora; species Kitasatospora sp. NPDC093806. The sequence continues at coordinate 3,673 of NZ_JBFBDO010000053.1, read as the reverse complement.
GTCCAGGGTGAGGACGGCGGCCAGCGCGCGGCTGAGCGCCTCGGACTCGTCCTCGGCGCGCAGCAGGGCGATCACCGGCTCCAGCGCGGGCACGTCCAGACCGGCCAGCAGCGCGGCCGCCTCGGCGGGCCGGCGGAAGCCGCACAGGCCGTCGAAGTCGCCCAGCGCGCAGATCAGTTCGGGCTTGTGGTTGTCGTCCCGGTAGTTCCGGTGCGGGGCGTCCAGCGGGATGCCGAGGGCGTTCTCGGCGGCGTACCCGGCCCGGGCCTGGTCGAGCGAGGGGTGGGCCTGGATGGAGATCGGGATGCCGGGCGCCAGGACCTTCAGCAGGAACGGCAGGGCCGGGCCGAACCGGGCCACCGAGCGGGCGCCGAGCTCGCCCTCCGGGTCGGCGGCGATCAGCTCGTCCAGCCGGCGCGGCCCGTCGCCCCGGTCGGCCCGGGAGGGGTCGCCGGGGTGGGCGCCCATCCAGAGCTCGGCCTGCGGTTCACCGGTCGGCTCCTGCCCGAGCAGCTCGGGCAGCGCGGTGACCGACCCCCAGGCGTACGGGCGGACGGTGTTGACGAGCTTGTCCATGGGCGCGGTCCTGCTCCTTTGCTGCGGTGGCTGCTGGGCCGCGCCGCCGGGCGGCGGCCGCCGGCGGGCGGGTGGTCCGGGCAAAGGCCGGGCTTCGAGCCGGGCATCGACCCTAGCCGACCCGTGCCTCCCCGGGGGAAACGGCGGGTGCCGGCGGGGAGTGCCCGGGCGGCTTCCGGGGCAGCGGGGCGGCTCGACACCGCAGTAGTAGGATGCCAGGACGCAGTGTTTTCCACAGTGGCTCCGGGGGCCGGCGGGGTGCCGGACGGGGCCGCGTCTTCTGATGAGTGCGGGCAACGGTGACTGGCACTTCCCGCCACCGGCCGAGAGGTTAGTACGTGACCGTCAACCAGCAGAGTTTTGCTGATCTCGGCAGGGTCCTGGTGATCATCCCGACCTACAACGAGGCGGAGAACGTCGAGCTCATCGTCGGCCGGGTCCGTGCCGCGGTGCCCGAGGTGCACGTCCTCGTCGCCGACGACAACAGCCCGGACGGCACCGGGGACCTGGCCGACAAGCTGGCCGCCGAGGACCCGCAGGTGCACGTGATGCACCGCAAGGGCAAGGAGGGGCTGGGCGCCGCCTACCTGGCCGGTTTCCGCTGGGGCATCGACGAGGGCTACGACGTCCTGGTCGAGATGGACGCCGACGGCTCGCACCGCCCCGAGGAGCTGGACCGGCTGCTGACCGCGCTGCGCGGCGCCGACCTGGTGCTGGGCTCGCGCTGGGTGCCCGGCGGCCGGGTGGTGAACTGGCCGAAGTCCCGGCTGCTGCTCTCCCGCGGTGGTTCCACCTACTCGCGGCTGATGCTCGACGTGCCGATCCAGGACGTCACCGGCGGCTACCGGGCGTTCCGCAAGGAGACCCTGCTCGGCCTCGGCATGGACCAGGTCGCCTCGGCCGGCTACTGCTTCCAGGTCGACCTGGCCTGGCGGACGGTGAAGGCCGGCTTCAAGGTGGCCGAGGTGCCGATCACCTTCGTCGAGCGGGAGCTGGGCGCGTCCAAGATGAGCCGGAACATCGTGGTCGAGGCGCTCTGGCGGGTCACCTCCTGGGGCATCGCCGAGCGGGTCGCCAAGCTGACCGGCGGCAAGGGCTGAGCGTCCCGGCCCGACCCGGACACGCGATCGGGAAGGCGCGCCCCGTCGGGCGCGCCTTCCGCGTTTTCGGCGCGCCGTCCTCCCATGCTGTAGGGCGCGGGATCCGCCGAGCCCGAGACCCCGAGCAGGACCGAGACCGGGACCGCCGAACCAGAAGGAGCAGCCAGTGACGTCGTCCCCGCCCGAGGAGAACGCCGCCGCGACCCCGGCGGCCCCCGCGGACGCGGCAGCCGGCCCCGCCGAACCGCCGGTCCGGCCGCTGGAGGTCGCCGTCTTCACCGGCCCCGAGTCGGCCTTCTTCGCCACCTCCACGCTGATCCTCGGCGAGCACACCGCGATCCTGGTCGACGCCCAGCTGACCCGCAGCGCCGGCCGCGAACTGGCCGAGTGGGTGGCTGGCAAGGGCCGCCGGCTGCTCGCCATCGTCATCACCCACCAGCACCCCGACCACTACTTCGGCGCCGAGGAGGTGCTGCGGCTCTTCCCCGAGGCGCAGCTGCTGGCCGCGCCGCCGGTGGTGGACGGCATCCTGCGCACCGCCGCCGCCAAGGTCGCCCAGTGGAAGCCGGTGTACGGGGACGATATCCCGGACCACCCGCTGGTCCCGGCCCCGCTGCTGCCCCAGCCGCTGATGCTCGACCGGCAGCTGATCCCGGTCCTGCTGCTCGGGCAGGGCGACTGCGGCGCCTCCACGGTGGTGCACGTGCCGAGCATCCGCACCGTGGTCGCCGGCGACTTCGTCTACAACGGCACCCACGTCTGGACCGCCGACACCACGCCGGAGCAGCGCACCGAGTGGAACCGCAACCTCGGCCGGATCGCCGAGCTCGGCGCGGACCGGGTGATCGCCGGCCACCGGGCGCCCGAGCAGGGTGACGACGCGGCCCGGGTGCTCGCCTTCACCGGCGAGTACCTGCAGGACTTCGACCGGCTGCTGGCCCTGCACCCGGACGACCCGGAGGCGCTGGTCGCGGCGGTCAACGAGCGGTACGGGGAGCTGACCCTGCCGGCCGTGCTGGAGCTCAGCGCCGCCGCCAACACCGCCCGGGCCGCCGCGGAAACCGAGGCCGCGGAAACCGACGCCACCGAGGACGAGAGGTCCGAGGACGACGGCGGCGCGGCCTGACCCGTCCGGCGGATACTGGCGGCATGACGCCGTACGACGTGATCGTCCCGGCCGGCGGCGCCGCCCGGCGGCTCGGCGGGGCGGACAAGCCCGGCCTGACCGTCGGCGAGACCACCCTGCTGGACCGGGTGCTCGCCGCCTGCGCCGACGCCCGGACCACGGTGGTGGTCGGCCCGGCCCGGTCCACCGCCCGCCCCGGGCTCCGGTGGACCCGGGAGCGCCCGCCCGGCGGCGGACCGGTGGCCGCCGTCGCCGCCGGCCTGGCCGAGGTGACCGCCGACCTGGTGCTGCTGCTGGCCGCCGACCTGCCGTTCCTCGACGAACGCACCGTCCACCGGCTGGTCGCCGCCCTCGACGGGGCCGGCGCCGACACCGAGGCGGCCGTCCTGGTCGACGCCGGCGGCCGCGACCAGCCGCTCGCCGCCGCCTACCGCACCGCCGCCCTGCGCACCGCGCTGGCCGCCGCCGGCGACCCCGCCGGACTCCCGCTGCGCCGCCTCACCGGCGGCCTGCGCACCCTCCGGCTGGCCGACACCGACGACGTCACCTACGACTGCGACACCTGGGAGGACCTCGCCCGGGCCCGCGAACGCGACGGCGGCTGACCCCTCGCTCACCACGGGGAAGGCCCGACGTGAGCGAAACGACGCGCGCCGCTCACCGGGCAAACATCCCGGGGAAACCGCCGATCAGGCAGCATGTTCGCATGGAGCGCACGCTGGATGACTGGATCGCCGAGGTCCGCGCCGAACTGGACATCGACCTGGACGTCGACGTCCGCGGCCTGCTCGACCTGGCCCGGGTGGTCGCACACGGGGTGGACCGCCCGGCCGCCCCGCTGACCACCTTCCTGATCGGCTACGCCGCCGCC
>NZ_JBFBDO010000052.1:0-56095 GCF_040683335.1 Kitasatospora sp. NPDC093806 | reverse complement strand
TCCGCCGGGCCCGCGAGGACTGGGAGACCGGCACCCGCTTCGGCGACGTCCACGGCTACGACGGGGACCGGCTGCGGGCGCCGGAGCTGCCCGACATCCCGCTGAAGGCGCGCGGACGAGTGCGCTGACCTGGACAATGCCTCGACGGCGTTCCGCTCCTCGTGTGTGCCTCCTCGGCAGGGCGGCCGACGCCGACCCGCGTCGGCCATGGCGGCTTCGGCGGGTCCGGTTGTGTGGTACGTGCTCGTGCACGGATGAACTCCTCTGCTGGAGCGGGCAATTGGAAGGGGCCGCGGGTTCGGCGCGGAGAACCCGCGGCCGGATCGGGAAGGGTCAGCGGCAGATGGCGGATTCCACCGCGGCCTCCACGTGCTGCTCGGCCCCGCGAGTCGGAATCATGGTCACCGCGATGCTGGCGGCGCGGCCGTCATCGGTGGCGCCGCCGGCGGTGTAGTAGCCGGGGATGGTCCCGCCGTGGCCCCAGTACAGGCCCCCGCACGGCAGTGGCCGGCTCACCAGGCCCAGCCCGTAGCGGACACCCGGACCCACCTCGTCGGCGGGGACGGTGGTGCGCATCTCGGCGAGCTGCGCCGCCGGGAGGAGGTGGCCGTCGAGCAGCGCCGTGTAGAAGCGGATCATGTCGCTGTTGGTGGAGACGGCGGCGCCCGCAGCCCAGCCCCAGGACGGGTCCAGTTCGGTGTAGTCGCGGAACGAGCCGTCGGCTTCTCGGTTGTAGCCCTTGGGGTGGGCCTCGTGGATGCTCGTGTCCCCCGGGCCGGGGAAGGAGGTGTGGCGCAGGCCGATCCGGTCGACGATGCGCCGGTTGATCTCTTCACCGAGCGGCCGCGCGGTGACCTTCTGGATGATCAGGCCCGCCACCAGGTAGTTGGTGTTGCTGTACTCCCAGCGCGCGCCCGGGGCGAAGTGAGCCTTCCGGGCCAGGGCCGCGTCGAGAAGGTCACGCGGTTCGTAGTACCGGGTCGGATTGGTGAGGATCGAGTCCTTGTCCACGTATTCGGGCAGGCCGCTGGTGTGTTGGAGCAGTTGGCGGACGGTGATGGCGCGTCCGTCGATGCCGTCGCCGCGCAGCAGGCCGGGGAGGTGGGTCTCGACGGGGGAGTCCAGGCCCACCTTTCCTTCGGCGACGAGCTGGAGGACGACGACGGCGGTGAAGGCCTTGGTGTTGCTGCCGATCCGTACCTGTCCGTTCGCCGGGACCTTGGCCCCGGTGGCGAGGTCGCCGACGCCGGCGGTGTAGCTGCGGGTGCGGCCGTCGCGGCCCTTGACGGAGGCCAGCGCGGCGGGCAGGCCGTCCTCCCGCACCAGCGCGTTGAGGCGAGACTGGACGGTGTCCGGCCTGCCGCCCGCGAACGCCGCGGTCGGTGCCAGTGCCCCGGCCGTCATCACCCCGGCGGCCACGGCGGTCACGACCGCCACCGCCCGGTGTCGGCCGCCCCGTCGGGAGAGCGGGAAGCGGCTGTGCGGTGCGTGCTCGTACACGAAAGGACCCCTCGGTGAATGGCGCCGGTGATTCCCGGCCTTGATCAAGAAGACCATTCGGGGGCAGGGGAGTTCGTCCGCACCCAGGACGAAGCCGCACCCGGGAGCGGACTCCGGGAGTCACTCTCGACCGGGACCGTACTCCCGGCATCCGGAGCCTCGGGTACGGCGACCGGGGGACCGACCAGCCGTACGCGGAGCAGCCGCGATCCCCGGGCCGGGAGCGGAGGTCCGGTGTGCTCCCGGCCCGGTGGGCGTGATCAGGGGAGGTCGGTCGGGTGCTCCTTCCGGTGGCGGGGGAGGCGGTGGGACTCGACCGGGCGGCCGGCGGTGAGGTGTTCGGTGACGATGCGGTCGGCGGCGGCCGGGTCGACCTTGCCGTACCAGACGTCGTCGGGCTGCACGCTGACGACGGGGGCCTGGTTGCAGGGGAACTGGCAGCCCGTCTGGGTGACGAGCACGTCGTCGTCCCCGAGGCCCTGCTCGGTGAGCCTCCGCACCAGGGCGCGCAGTCCCTCCTCCGCGCCCTGGGCCGCGCAGCGCGGGCCGCGGCAGACCAGGACCTGGTGCCGGTGGCCGGGGACGTCCTCCCAGGCCGCGGAGGTGAGGCCGGGCTCCTCGCCGGTGATGGCCTTCGTCGTCGCGGCCACCGTGCCGACGGCGTCGGGCGAGTCGGCCAGACGGGTCGCGACGAGGAGTTCGGGGCGGTGGCCCGCGCGCTCGCGCCACCAGTGCGCGGCGATCCGCCGCAGCCAGGAGTGGGCCGGGCCGGAGGCCGCGAGGCGGAGGCCGATCACGACCACGGTCCCGGTGCCCGTGTCGGCCAGCCTGGTCAGCTCGGCCGACAGGGAGGGGTCCGCCTGCTGGAGGAACGCGATCGAGGCCCGGTGCGCGGCCGCCGTCCGGAGGAGTTCGTCACGACGGACGGCCTCCGCGATCGACATGCCGACCAGGAGGACGGCACCGGGGCGGTCGGCGGGGCGGTGGGCGGGGGCTGCCGGGGCCGGCGAGGTCAAGGCGAAGTCCTTTCGGGGAGCAGTCCGTTCCACCGGATGTGCGGTCGGTCGTGCCGGGGGTGTCGTTCCACGGTGGCGTCGACGCCGTAGACGCGCGCGATCATGGGCGAGGTGAGCACCTTGGAGCCGGGCCCGTGCGCGACCAGTCGGCCGTCGAGCAGGACGGCGACCTCGTCGCAGTAGGCGGCGGCGAGTTCGAGATCGTGCAGCGCCGCCACCGTGGTGATGCCCAGCCCGCGCACGGTGTCGAGGAAACCGAGCTGGTGGCGCAGGTCGAGGTGGTTGGTGGGCTCGTCGAGCAGGAGCACGCCCGGTTCCTGCACCAGCGCCCGCGCGAGCTGCACGCGTTGCCGCTCGCCACCGGACAGCGTCGGCCAGGACCGGTCGAGCAGGTGGCCGACGTCGGCCGCCGCGACGGCACCGGCGAACACGGACCGCTCGTGGGCGTCGGCGGCGGCGTTCGCCGGGACGGGCCAGCGGCCGCGGTACGGCGTGCGTCCCAGCTCGACGACCTGACGGACCGGCAGCGCCAGCCGGGTGTCCGCCTGCTGCTCCATGAAGGCCACCTCGCGTGCGCGCCGGCGGGCGGTGAGCGCGTGGAGGTCCGCCCCGTTCAGCAGGACCCGCCCGGCGCTCGGCCGGGTCAGTCCGGCGAGCGCGCGCAGCAGGGTGGTCTTCCCGGCGCCGTTGGGCCCGAGCAGGCCGGTGATCCGGCCGGGGCCGAACGCGAGCGAGACCTCGTCCAGCAGGGTGGTGCCGCCGATGCGCACCCGGAGTCCTTCCGCGCGCAGCTCGGCGGGGGGCGGCGCCGTCATCGCCCGCTCCCCTCGGCCCGGCCCTGGCGCCACAGCAGCCAGGCGAAGAAGGGCGCTCCGAGTCCGGCCGTGACGACGCCGACCGGGATCTCCCGGTCGGGGAGGACCGAGCGCGCCAGGATGTCGCTGCCCACCAGGAGGGACGCGCCCACCAGCGCCGACGCGGGCAGCAGGACGGCGTGGCGGGGGCCGCAGAGGAGGCGGACCACATGCGGGACGACCAGGCCGAGGAACCCGATCACGCCGGTGTGGGCGACCAGGCACGCGGTCACCAGTGCGGCGGTGGCGACCAGGACCCAGCGGGTCCGCTCGACGTGGACGCCGAGGGAGCGGGCGGCGGTCTCGCCGAAGGCGAAGGCGTCCAGGTCGCGGGCCGCGGAGGCGAGGACCGTGACACCGGCCAGCGCGACCGCCGCCAGGAAGACGGCGGTGGGCCACCGCACGCCCGCGACCGAGCCGAGCGTCCACTCCATCACCCCGCGCGCCGCGTTGCGGTCCCCGAGGACCAGCACGGCGAACGAGGTGTAGGCCCCGCACAGCTGTCCCACGGCGATGCCCGCGAGCACGGTCCGGGTGGTCGGCAGCGACCGGGTGCGCGCGCCGGCCAGGGCCAGCACGACGGCGGCGGCGAGCAGCGCGCCGGCGAAGGCCGCCGTCGCCACCGCGCCGGTGCCCACGGCGCCGGACACGCCGACGCCGAGGACGATCACGGTGACCGCGCCGGCGGCGGCCCCGTCCGAGATCCCGAGCAGGAAGGGGTCGGCCAGGTCGTTCCCGGTCAGGGTCTGCAGCACGGCGCCGCAGACCGCGAGACCGGCGCCGGTCGCGGCCGCTCCCAGGACCCGGGGCAGCCGCAGCTGCCAGACGATCCGGTCGTCCAGCAGCGTCACCTGCGGGTCGCCCAGCCCGAGCCGGCGCGCCACGACGTCGACCACCGTCCGGACCGGCTCGGGCTGGGAGCCGACGGCCAGACCGAGGAGCACGGTGGTCAGCAGCACGGCCGCGGCGACGGCCAGGACCGCCGCCGCGCGGCCCCGACCGGCGGCCCGCCACCCGGCGGGGCGGGGTGCGGTCGGGCCGGCTGCGGTGGGGCGGGGTGCGGTGGGGTCGGCTGCGGTGGGGCGGGGTGCGGCGGTCATGACCCCGGGCGCAGTCGGCCGAGCTCCGCCGACACCCGGGCGGCGCCGTCGGCGAGCAGCACACCGGGCGTCGACTCGGAGAACGGGACCACCACGAAGGCCTTGCGCCGTACGGCGGTGAGCGTGCTCAGCACCGGGTCGCCCTGCAGATAGTCGATCTTGGACTGGGCGCTGTCCCAGTCGGCGTCCGCGAGCACGATGGCGTCCGGGTCCGCGGCGACGACCTTCTCCCAGCTGACGTTCTGCCAGGCGCCGGGCAGGTCCGCGAAGACGTTGCGGGCGCCCACGGCGTCGAGCACGAGCTGAGGCCCGCCATGGCCGGAGCCGACGAACGGCGCCTTGGTGTCCGAGTCGAACCACAGCACCTTCAGGTCCTTGCCGGCGGCCGTCGCCGCGAACCGGGCCAGCTGCTGCTCCTGCTGCCGCTGGATCGCGGCGGCCCGCTCGGGGACGCCGAAGACCTGGGCGACGTCGTTCAGTTCGCCCCACACCGCCTGCCAGGTCGTCGGCGGCACCTTGCTCTTGTCACCGCAGCCGAACGGGGACAGGTACGACGGGATGCCCTGGCCGCGCAGCTCCTCCCGGGTGCCCGCGACCTTCTCGGTGTACGCGCTGGCGTAGGAGGCGTACAGGAAGTCGGGGCGCGCCGCGAGGAGCTTCTCCTTCGTCGGGTACTGCTTGGAGAGCACCGGAACGGCGTCGTAGGCCGCCTTCCACTGCTCCGGGACGGCGTTGTCGAGATAGGCGGTCCCGGCCATCCGGGACTCCAGGCCGAGGGCCAGGGCCAGCTCGGTGGCACCCTGATTGAGTGTCACCAGGCGCTCGGGCGGCGCACCGACGGTCACGGTGGTCCCGCAGTTGTCCACGCTGACCGGCGCGGCACTTGCGGTCGTCCCGCCGGACGCGACCGGGGCGGGGGCACCGGCGCAAGCGCCGAGCACGCCGGTGAACAGGACGGCCGCGACCGCGCGGCCGATGTTGACCGGACGTGCGGAACGTATGGATCGAAACGGGTACGGCAAAGCGCTGGGCACGTGTTCTCCAAAACCCTCGTGGAACATGTCGCGCCGTGGCCGGTCTCCTGGCTTCCGCATCGACGCACCGCAGCCGACCTTCCCGGGCGGCTGTTCAGCCGTCCCAGTGGCCCTGACCGCTGGCAGAGCCGGTCAGCGAGGGCCGCGGCACTCCGCGGCAACAGTGGCGAGGGCCGCACCGGACTCAGACCGGTTTCCCGAACACCATGGCCACTGCAAGGTATCAGGTGGTCAGGCCGGTGCCGATCGATGCCCCGGGGGCTTGAGGGTCCGAGTGCGCGTCGGTCCTCCGGCACCGGCCGGAGGGCCGACGGGAGCCGCTGGGGCTCAGTCGACGGGGCTGTTCGGTCGGTGCGGGGTCGTCCAGGAGTCGTTCGGGATTGTCCACTCGAAGTCGCGTCCGTCGACCCAGGGGAGCCGCTTGGTCCACCGCTGGGTGGCGGCGATGCCCAGACGGGAGGCCTTGTCGGACCCGATCTGCCGGGGTGGCTTGGCAGCCCGGTACTGGATGGCCTCCACGTGCGGGAAGTCGTCGCCGTCGATCTTCACGGTGACGCCTTCGTCGTAGCCGCAGTCGTTCTTCGGCACGCCCAGTTCGACGTCATAGTCGACGGAGAACTTTTTGAGTCCAGGCCAGTTCGGGACGAACCCGATCAGGCCCTTGATGGTGGTTTTGAAGCCGTCGTCGGTCATCTTCGGGTCCGTCAGATCGTTGCCGTCGCCTTTGGCATGCGCTCCGATTTCGATCTGGGTGGGCGGAAAGAGATGGGTCGGTGCGAAGTCCATGACCACCTTTCCGGTGTCCGTGTCCCAGGCGAGGACGAGCCGGTAGGGCGCGTCGCCGTCGGTGGTGAACCCCCGGTCGTCCCCGGCGAAGGGTCCGACGGCCCTGTCCGCGATGAAGAAGCGCACGACGATGATGCCGTTCCCCGGTCGGGTCGGGCCGTCCTTCCTGATCTTCGTGTGGCCGGGATCCCAGCCCGGGTCGAAGAGCCGCCTGACCTCCTCGTAGTCCTGGTCGACCGCCATGAGGCCGATCGCGACCGAGAGCACCGCCGACCCGATCCCGGGGAGGAGTCCCTGCCACTGCGGGTCCGGCAGCAGGCCGCTCGGGTCGGAGCCGGTGGCCGGGGCGTTGTTCGCGTAGGCGTAGCCGTTCATCTGCTGCGGATCGGTCAGGTCCATCACGGGGTCGACGCTGATGAAGCGGCCGAGGGCGGGGTCGTACTCGCGGGCCCCGATGTGGGTGAGCCCGCTGCTGTCCTGCGGTTTGCCGAGGAAGCCCTTGTCGTCCGGCCAGGTGCCGGCCGCGGTGCCCTGCGGGGGTTGCGCGCCCCGGGGTGCGCCGAAGAGGGTCTGCTTGCGCCGGGTGACCTGCTGGGTGGCGCCGTCGATGCTGGTCGTGGCGGTCCCGTGCCGGTCGGCGGCCTGGAAGGTGACGGTGGTGGTGCCGGTCGCGGTGGCGCTGCGGACGGCGACGACCACGCCGTCGTGGGTGTAGCTGCGGGTCCCGAGGACCTTGGCCGACACCCGGTCCCAGGTGAGTTCGGTCTCGCCCAGGTAGAGGGTGACGAGGCCGGGTTCCTTGCGGAGCAGGCGGTTGCCGTCGGCGTCGTACACGTACGTCGAGCCGCCGCCCGCGCCGGCGGCCGGGTCGTTCGCGGCCAGGTGTCCCTGGTCGTTCCAGCCGAGGGTCTGGTCGAAGGCGCCGCCCGCGCCGGTGGCCGCGCGGCGGCGGAGGTTGCCCTCGGCGTCGTAGGCGTAGGTCTCGGTCCTGGTGCCCCCGGGGCCGGTCTCGCTCACGCCGGTGGTCCGGTGGCCGGTGTTGGCGTAGGTGCGGACGGTGCTGCCCGCGCCGCCGAGGCCGTGCCGGGTCTCGGTGCTCCGGTTGCCGGCGGCGTCGTACGTGTAGCTGGTCCAGTAGGCGTCGGGGCCGCCGACGTTCGCCGACGCTCCCGAGGCCGTGGGCGCCTTCGCGCACTGGTCGGTCGCCGTCCAGGCCTCCGTCGTGCGGCGCAGGGCGTCGTAGGCGAAGCACTGGGTGTCGGTCTGCGGGGTCCCGGCGCCGGCCTTCTGCTGCTCGCTGACGGCGGTGACGTTGCCGGCGGGGTCGTAGCCGTAGTGGGTGTCGGTGAGGTCGACTGGCGCGAGGTCGCGCTTGACGCTGACGTCGGTCAGCAGGCCGGTGTGCGGGTCGTAGCCGAGGCGCTGGTAGACGCGCTTGCCGGTGATCGAGGAGTCGACGCCGCTGGTCCGTCCGTAGTTGTCGTACGTGGTGTTCTGGACGTACGGCAGGAGGCCGGCGGTCGTCAGCGGCAGGCCGAGCGAGCCCTCGTAGGTGTGGCCGACGGTTTCCGCACCGAAACCGCCGGCCGCCGGCAGGTCGGTGCCCTCGGGCTTGCCGGTCTGCTGGTTGTAGTAGTACTTCCAGCTGTAGGTGCCGGCCAGTTGCCGTTCGGCGGCGGGGATGGTGACGGTCCGGCCGGTGGGCTGGTTGCGGTCGTCGTAGCCGGTGACCGCGGTGGTGTACGCCTCGCCGTTCTCGTAGCTGGTGGAGGAGGTGAGTCGGCCCTTGGCGAGGGTGTCGAACAGCCAGGCGGACCGTACGGTGGTGCCGTTGCGGACGGCGGTGGTCCGCCCGAGGGCGTCGTAGTCGGTGGTCAGGGTGACGCCGCGGGCGTCGGTCGCGGTGACCGGGCGGTCGAGGGCGTCGTAGGTGAAGCTCTGGGTGCCCTTGTCGGGGTCGCCGGTCGTGGTCCGCCGTCCCCGGACGTCGTAGGCGTAGGTCCACACGGCGCCGCCGGGGCCGGTCACCTTGGTGAGCAGGCCGCGGTCCGCGTACTCGTAGCCGGTCGTCACCCAGGCGGTGCGGGCGGCGTCGGTGTACTGGCGCAGTTCCGTGGTGTTGCCGCGGACGTCGGTGAGCTTCGTGGTGGCGGTGCCGCCGCTCGGCGGGAGGACGGTGGTGCGGTCGCCGCCGTAGACGGTGGTGGTGCGGGTCTTCTCCTGGTTGAGGTACTTGGCGACGACGGCGGTCGGGCGGCCCGCGCCGTCGAACTCGGTGACCTGCTGGTTCACCACGCCGTACGGGTCGCCGGTGACGAGCTTCGGCTCCGGCGCGCCGGTGGTGTAGTACGGCTTGAACTCGATCGGGCTCCGGCCGTGCGTGTCGTAGAACTTCTCCGTGATCAGCCGGCCCCCGGGGGTGAGCTGCTGGGTCTGGCGCTCGCGGAGCAGGGAGTCGTAGAGGGTGTAGCCGGTCAGGTAGGTCCCGTTGGGCAGGAGGGTCTTCGAGGTGACGATCGAGGGGCCGGTCCGGGTGACGTCGTAGCTGTACCGGACGCTGGGGTAGGACTGGTGGCCGGCCTTGGTCCAGCCCGCGGCCCAGCCCTGGGTCAGGCGGCCGAGGGCGTCGTAGACGCGGTCGGAGCGCTTGCCGTTGGGATCCACGGTCGCGGTGGTGAGGCCGCGGCGCGGGTCGATCTCGCTGGTGACGACGTGGCCGAGCGGGTTGGTCACCACGCTCCGCGCCGCGAGTTCCCCGGCGGCGGGGGTGTAGGCGGTGGTCGTGGTCGCGCCGGCGGCGTCGGTCATGGACGTCGCGCGGCCGTACCGGTCGTGGCCGACGGTCACCGTCGGCGCGTAGCCGGACCCGTCGCCCTTGATCTGCTCGGTCCCGGTGAGCAGCCCGCGGGTCGGCGCGGTGCCCGGCGTGCCGCCGTCGTATGCGCTCCGGTTGTCGGCGACCACGTCCCGGGGCCGGGCCGGGGTGTTCGCGCAGCCGGTGGCGACCGTCTCGATCCGGGACGGGAAGTCGAGCAGGTTGGCGGCGGTGTCGCGGGCGTACTCGGTACGGGTGCAGCGGTCGTCGGAGCTGACGGCGAGGTCGCCGAGGTCCTCCGACGTGGCGACCATGCCGTACCCGTCGTAGGTCGTCGCGGTCGCGTTCCGGCGCCACCCACCGCCGTCGACGAGGGTGCGGGTCTCGGTGCGGGCGGTGCCGGAGTAGCGGGCGACGAGGTCGGGGAGTCCGGGGCGGGCCCGGGTGGCGGTGGGGGCGGACTGCCAGGGGGTGTTGGTGGTGGCGGAGACGAGCGGGCCGCCGTCGCCCAGGTAGGTGCGGGTCTCCCGGGGCATGCCCTGGAAGGCGGTGTCGTCGTCGACGGTGGCGCCCTCGGAGTCGGCGACCCTGGCCCCGGGGATGCCGCGCAGGTAGACGGTCTCGGCCAGGGTGCGCCGGTCGTTGCCCGCGCCGGTGCGGGTCTGGACGGTGCCGTAGCCGCGGTACTCGGACCAGGTGCGCTGTTCGGGCCGGCTGAGTTCGTCGGTGGACTTCGCCCAGGCCGGTCCGTCCAGGTAGGTGTAGTCGGTGACCTTGGCCGGGGCCCCGCCGGTGTTGTCCTCCTCGCGGACCTGGGTGACCACGTACTTGTGGAACCAGTCGAGGGTGGGCTTGGTGTCGGAGGGTTTCTGCCAGTAGACCGGGTAGCAGCGGCGGCCGTTGGTCTCGGGGGCGGGCAGGTCGGCCGTCGTGCAGTCCTGGCCGGAGTAGACGGCGGCGATGGTCGCGCCGGTCTCGGTGGTGATGCTGTTGACGCGCCGGCGCAGGAAGGGCGGGGCGCCGTCGCCGGTGCCGTCGACCCGGTTGGCGAGCTGGACGCCGTTGAAGGTCACCGGCGGGACGGTGATCGGGCCGCCGCTGCCGGCGGTGCCGGTGCGGGTGACGGATTCGAGCCAGAGCGGGAACTCCTTGGCGGTGTCCCCGGTGGGCGGGAAGGTCTGGGCCAGCGACCAGGAGTCGACCTCCTGGTAGGCGCCGCCCACCAGCACCTTGGTGGTGACGGCGGTGAGCCGCTTGCGGGTCCAGAAGGACGGCGAGAACTGGCCCTTGCACTCCTTGCCGTCCGCGCAGTCGAGGTCGAAGGGGACGTCCGGCCACCACCTGGTGGTGTCCTTGGCGGGGTCCGGGTCGGTCTTGAGTTCCGCCGGCGCGCAGGTGATCTTCGCGGCGGCGTCGGGCAGGCAGCGCTCGGAGACGCCGAAGTCGACCCGGGCCGCGGCCGTGCCGTACACGGCGTCGGCGCGCAGGCCGTACTCGATCCGCAGCGGGTGGCCGCCGCGCACGTACGGGGTGGCGGTCGAGGCGCCGGTGGTGGTGCTGCCGTTGCGGCCGTAGTTGTTGGTCTCCTTGGCGTAGTAGACGGCCAGCGCGTTGCCGCGCGGGTCGACCACGTAGTCCAGGTTCCACCGCCAGCCCTGCTGGCACCAGGAGCCGGCGTAGTCCCCGGGCCGGTTGCAGTCCTCGCCGGGGTTGTTGCCGTAGACGGGGACGGTCCAGGCGGAGCCGGTCTCGTCCTTGCCGGCGGTCCAGCCGGGGAGGCGGTTGAGGCCGAAGAAGTACTGCACGCCGGTGGCGTCGGTGACCTTCCAGTGCTCGCCGTTGTCGTCGCCGTTGCCGGCGCCGGTCAGCTTCTCCACCTTCGAGGCGTTGTCGTTGACGGGGTGCCAGCTGCCGTCGGCGGCGCGGACCAGTTCGGTGGTGCTCCCGTTGAGGGACAGGGTGGCGTTGTCGCTGAACCAGCAGAGGTCGCCGGTCTTGGCGGTGTTGGCGGCGGTGCCGCCCATGTCGTCCGAGCAGGTGCGGTAACGGCGTTCGACGAAGTTCTCGGCGAAGGACCAGCCGTCACCCACCCAGTTGGACTGGTTGTTGCTCACCGACGTCCGGCCGTCGACGGCCTGGGAGGAGTAGGAGAGGGTGAGGCCGGGCTGCGGGCCGCCGAAGGCCTCGGGCGTGGGGACGGGGTAGGACCAGGTGAACCCGCCGGCCGAGTTCCCGGCGGTCCACGAGCCGGACGGGGCGAGGCCGGTGGCCTTGAAGTCGCCGCTCGCGCCCGCCGCCTGCGGTTCCGCCGCCAGCACGGTCGGGGCGGCGGCCGCGAGGGACCGGGCGGCCGGGGCGCCGGCCGTGAAGGCCTCTGCCCCCGGTGCGCCGGTCGCGTCCCCGGCCGGGGCGGCGGGGAGCTGTGCGGTCACCGTCCCGGCGCCGGCGTCGTTCACCGAGGCGAGGTCGGTGCGGACCTGGCAGGCCGGGACTTCGGGCGTGGTGAGCACGCAGGCGGGGAGCCGGACCAGCCGCAGCCGCGAGCCCCAGCCCGCGCCGACCGAGGCGGCGACCGAACGGTAGTCGACGCGCACCGAGAGCGTGCTGCCGTCGGGCGCTCGGCCGTCGGGTGCACCGCCGTCGGGGGCGGCGGCGTCGGGGGCGGCGGCGTCGGGGGCACCGCCGTCGGGCGCGGCGGTGTCCACGGTGAGGAGCAGCCCGTTGACGCCGGCGGCCCGTGCCGTCCGGGTGTCCAGCAGCTTCACGTGCGCCGAGGTGTCCGGCCGCCGCCCGGCCGCGTCCCGGGAACCACCCGGTCCGGCGGCGAGCGAGAGCTGGACGGGCAGCCGTCCGGCCGCCGTGAAGGAGTGCGGTGCCGCCGGCCCGCCGGTGAGGTCGACGGTGGCCTCGGCCTCCTGCGGCCACGCCACCGGGGCCGGCGCCGTCGCCGCTTCGGTGTCCGCGGGCAGGGGCTTCGGCGCGACCGGGCGCACGTGTGCCGGTGCCGCCGGCGCGCCGACCGCGCCGGGAGGCGCCGAGTGCGCGGCGAACGCCGAGGTCGGACCCAGCAGCCCGGCGAGCATCAGCCCGGCCAGGCCCGCCGCGGACCCCGGTCGGAACCGCTCTCTCGCCCTGCGCGACAGCGGAGTTCGGGTGCGGTCGTTCCTGAACGCGAATGCCACGGTGGTTCCCCCGTCCCGGTCATGCCCCGCCCCGCATGACTCGTCGATGTGGGACCGTACGAACGGAGCACTCGAAGATCAGTGATGCACCGTCAATTCTCAACGGGCGTCGCGCTGCGTCAATCGGGCGTCACCGTCGGCGCGTTCGGCGGGCCGGACGCTTCTGTGGTCCGCGTCACACCGTTCCCCGTCGATTTGGGGATGTCCGGGACGTCGCACCCGGAGCGGCACGAACGGCGCGTTCCGCAGCACTTGCCCGCGGACGAATGGGGCTCGATGGTGCATCCGGGCGGCCCGGCGGCCGCGGTGGAGCCCGGGGGGCGCGCGGGCGGTCCACTGGTGTGACGCTCGTCACATCATTGTCATGGACCCGTACGCGCTAGTCTCCGAACTCCCGCAGCGCCCAGGACTCTTCACGCGGTCGCGCGCGGGGACCCGGGCGCGCATCGTCCGCACCTGGGAGGTCGCTGTGACCGAGGCCCGTGCCCCGCGCAAGGAGCGAATGCGTCAACGGTGGAGGCCGCTCGCGGCGGCCGCCGCAGCCGTGGCGATGGCCATCGTGTCCGTCCCGCCGTCCACGGCCGCCGCCGCGCCGGCGCCGAACGCGGCGCCGAACCCGACGTCGACAGCCGGGCCGGCCGCCTCCGGGGCGTCCGAGGACCCGGAGGTGAAGGCCACCCGCGCCGAGGCCGCCGCCGAGGCCAGACGCACCGGCCACCGGATCGAAGTCGGCTCCGCGCGGACCGAGTACACCCAGGTGTTCGCCAACCCCTCGGGCACGTTCACCGTCGAACAGGCCTTCCAGCCGCAGCGGGTGAAGGTCGACGGCAAGTGGACCGCGATCGACCCGACGCTGCGGTTCGCCCCGGACGGCAGTGTCCGGCCCGTCGCCACCCCGCTCGGCATGACCTTCTCCGGCGGCAGACCGGGTCAGGCGCTCGCCGAACTCAACCGCCAGGGACGCGCCCTGGCGTTCTCCTGGGACGTCCCGCTGCCCGTGCCGACGCTCAGCGGACCGGTGGCGACGTACCCGGACGTCCTCCCCGGCGTGGACCTGGTCGTCACCGCGCAGGCCGAGGAGTTCTCCGAGGTCCTGGTCGTCAAGACCGCCGAAGCGGCCCGCAACCCGAAGCTCGGGAAGCTGACGTTCACGACCAAGGGCACCGGCGTCAGCGTGCGGACCGAGACCGACGGCACCCTGCGGGCCACCGACCCCGCCGGCAAGGAGTTCTTCACCGGCTCCCAGCCGCTCATGTGGGACTCCCGGGCGGATGCCGAAGCGAAGCCGCCCGCCGCGCCCGAGGCCGCACCGGCGGCACCGGGAGCGGAAACGCCGGACGCGCCGTCGGACGCGCCCCGCCGGACCCGCCCGATGGCGGCCACGCTCTCCGGCACCGGCACCGGCACCGGCACCGGCGCGGACGCCAAGCTGACCATCACCCCCGACCAGTCGCTGCTCACCGCACCGGACACGGTCTTCCCGGTCGTGATCGACCCGACCTTCCCGGGTCGGCTGCAGAACTGGACGACGGCCTACAAGACCACGCCCAACACCGGCTACTGGAACGGCGCGGGCTTCAACGAGGGCGACGGCAACAGCTACACCACGGTCGCCCGGGTCGGCCACGAGACCGACACCAACGGCACCGCCCGCTCGTTCTTCGAGCTGGACACCACGAACCTGTGGGACGCCGGCATCATCAGGTCGACCTTCCGGCTGCGCGCCACGCACAGCTGGTCCTGCACCTCCAAGCCGATCACGCTGTACGACACCCCCAAGATCAGCCCGTCCACCAACTGGTCCAACTCCGGCGGCTGGTGGGGCTATCCGGTGTCCACCGCGAAGACCGGCGCGGGCGGCGGCGCGAGCTGCCCGGCGGGCGACGTCGAATGGGACACCACCGGCCCGGCCCGGCTCGCCGCCGGCAACCACTGGTACGCCTGGTCGCTCGGCCTGCGGGCGGACGACGAGAGCACCGCCTACTCCTGGACGAAGTTCCAGGCGTCCAGCGCCATCCTCTCCACCGAGGCGAACTACCCGCCGGAGACGCCGGACTGGCTCTCCACCGACCCCGGGACCAGCTGCGACGGCTCGGTCGTCCTCGGCGACGCCCCGGCGGTCCGGCTGCGTGCCCGGGGCCAGGACCGCGACGGCGGCACCGTCAAGCTGTACTTTCGGCTGTACCCCACCGGCGGCCCGGTGAAGGACGCCGGGATGGTCGCCGTCTCGGCCGGCAACGTCGGCACGCTGGAGGTGCGGACGCAGGACCTGCCCACCGGCGACTACAGCTGGGACGTGGTGGCCTTCGACGACGCCGCGTGGTCCGGCTGGTCGCCGACCTGCCGGTTCACCATCGACCGCTCCCGCCCGTCCAAGCCGCCGACGGTGACCTCCGGCGACTACGTCCCCGACCCGGCGAAGACCGGGAAGGCCCGCGGCACCGGCACGTTCGCCCTCACGGCCAACGGGGTGGGCGACGTCGCCCGGTACGAGTACTGGACCGAGTGGGCCCCCGACCACCGGCCGGTCGACGCCCCGTGCGCCGGCTGCGACCGCAGCATCAGCCTGCGGATCCCGAACCCGGGCCCGCACACCCTGTCCGTCCGCAGCAAGGACCGGGCGGGCAACTACTCCGACGTCGCGACCTACGACTTCTGGGCGAACGGCAGCGGCACCGTCGACGCGCCGGGTGACCTGAACGGCGACGGCAAGGTGGACGTCCTCACCGCCGACCCCGACGGCCGGCTCCTCTTCTACCCGGGCAACGGCAACGGCGGGCTCGGCACGCCCGTCCGCGCCTCGCAGTACACCGACACCCTCCCCGGCAACGCCACCGCCTGGAAGGGCAACCTCGTGACCAGCCGGGGCGACTGGAACGGCGACGGCTACGCCGACGCGCTCGTCCGCCGCACCGACCCGACCACCGGGGCGGTGGAGGTGTACCTGCACCCCGGGCTCGGCGACGGACGCGTCTGCGTGGACAAGGAGTGCTCGGGCTACCAGCGGATGCTGGTGCGCGACGACGCCAACCGCGCCCGGATCGCCGCCGCCACGGACCTGCTGGCGATCGACAACGCCACCGGCGACGACACCGGCCTCGGCCTCGGCTACCCCGACCTGCTGGTGCTCTCCGGCGGGCAGCTGTGGCTCTACCAGGGTGACGGCTCGGCGACCCTGGACGCGGCGGGCCGCGACCCGGTGCTGCTGGGCTCGGGCTTCGCCGGCACCACCCTCAGCACGCCCGGC
Organism: Kitasatospora sp. NPDC093806; assembly: GCF_040683335.1. Taxonomy (NCBI): domain Bacteria; kingdom Bacillati; phylum Actinomycetota; class Actinomycetes; order Kitasatosporales; family Streptomycetaceae; genus Kitasatospora; species Kitasatospora sp. NPDC093806. The sequence goes on along the minus strand of NZ_JBFBDO010000052.1, from coordinate 40,561 downwards.
GACCTGACCGGCGACGGCCGGCCGGAGGTGTGGGCGCGCAACGCGACCACGGGCGGCATCACCCAGTACGCGCTCACCACGGCGGGCACCACCCTGGTGCTCGGCCCCGCCACCACCGTCGCGGGCACCTTCACGGCCGCCGCGCGGCCGTCGCTGGGCAGCGGCGGGGACCTCACCGGCGACGGGAAGCCGGACCTGTGGGCGCGCGGCGCGGACAAGCACATGTACCTGTACCCGGGGACGGGCACGGGCACCGGCAGCGGCTTCGGAGCGGCCGTGCCGCTCACCGACAGCGCCAGCCTGTGGGGCGACTGCCGGGCGTTCTCCGGTCTGAACGTGTGCGGGCCGATCCTCGACAAGTACCTCGAACTCGGCGGCCCGGACGGCCCCCTGCGCAACCCGGTCACCGGCACCACCGGCACCCCCGACGGGATCGGCCGCTACGTGCACTTCCGGTCCGGCGCGGCGGAGGGGAGCTCGGCCGGCTCGATCTACTGGTCACCCGACACCGGAGCCCACTTCGTCAACGGCAACATCCGCAACAAGTGGGCCGAACTCGGCTGGGAGAAGAGCTTCCTGGGCTACCCGACCTCGGACGAGCTGAACATCGGCGGCCTCGGCACCTCCTGGATCTCCACCTTCGCCGGCGTCCCGGGCCAGCCGGGCGCGCTGCCCGGGGCGATCACCTTCACCGGCACGGCCGGCACCCACGAGCTGCACGGGGCGATCTACCAGCGCTACCTCGCCCTCGGCGGGCACAACGTGATCGGCTTCCCGACCACCGACGAGACGCCCACCCCGGTGAAGGCCGGGCGCTACAACCACTTCGTCCTGCCCACCGGCGGCACCGAGCCGTACCTCTCCATCTACTGGAGCCCCGACACCGGAGCCCACGAGGTGCACGGCGACATCCGCCGCCGCTGGTCCGAACTCGGCTGGGAGAACGGCTACCTGGGATTCCCGACGAGCGACGAGTTCACCGTCGCCGCCGGCCGCCGCTCCTCCTTCACCGGCGGCTACATCCGCTGGAACGGCATCGCCGGCGGCTCGACGGACTACCACGGCGGGGACGAACGCCCGATGGCCCGCACCAACGTGGCGGGCGACTTCAACGGCGATGGCCGGGACGACGTCGCGACCTTCATCGACTACGGCACCTGCGCCATGGGCATCTGGACCTTCACCACCGGCCCGGACGGCAAGCCCGGCAACCCGGTCGAGCGCAAGAGCTGGCCCGGCGGCTGGTGGTGCCACGGCAGCGCCAAGTACCTGGCGGGCGACTTCGACGGCGACGGCCGGGACGACCTGGCCGCCGTCTACGGCTACGGCGACGGCCGGGTGCGGATCTTCACCTGGCTCTCCCGCCCGGACGGCTCCTTCGAGGAACGGCTGGGCCGCGACGTGCCGCCCGGCAACTGGGACTGGAACGCGATCAAGCCCGTCACCGGCGACTTCAACGGCGACCACCGCGACGACATCGCCTTCCTGTACGACTACGGCAACTGCGACTCCGGCCTGTTCACCCTGTTCGGCCAGACCAGCGGCGGCTTCGCCACCGAACTCGCGAGCTACCGCTCCGGCCCCGGCAACTGGTGCGCGGCCGCCTCCACCCTGCTGGCCGGCGACTTCGACAAGGACGGCCGCACCGACATCACCGCCGTGTACGACTACGGCAACGGCAACGCCCGGCTGTGGACCTTCCGCGCCCGGCCCGACGGCGGGTTCAACGGCGCGTCCGTCGCCTGGACCGGAGCCCAGAACGACTGGTGGCCCGGCCGCGCCAAGTACGCCGCCGGCGACTTCAACGGCGACGGCTACGCCGACATCGGCGCGGTCTACAGCTACCCGGACGGCCGCGTCCGCTTCTTCACCTTCACCGGCCGCTCCGACGGCACCGTCAACGGCTTCGCCGGCGGCTGGGACATCCCGGCCGGCAACTGGAACTGGAACGCCCTCACCCTCACCGGAGGAAAGTACGACGGCGACAACCGCGCGGACCTGACCTTCATGTACGACTTCGGCGACACCCGCTTCAGCCTCGCCGTCGTCCCCGGCCGCCCCGACGGCACCTTCACCGGCAACCTCCCCGGCTGGGAAACCCCGCCGGGCCTCTGGTGACCGCCCCCTGACCGCCCCGCCCTGACCCCCGCCCCGCCCGGTCGCCCCCAGCCCCCCGCGACCGGGCGGCGCGGCCCCGGCACGCTTCCTTGGTGCCCACGCCCTGCCGCATGAGCTGGGAGTATGCCTCCCGCTCACGCGGCAGCTTCGTCGGCCCCTGAGCCGTCCGACTCTCCCGGATCTTGAAGTCCATCGCATCCCCTGAGCTGGGGTGTTGCGACGACCACTGGAACGGAGGTGCTTGTGTGGCGCCACCTGTCATCGGCGCCCCCGTCCCCGGACGGCGAGTCGGGTACCGACACCCAGGAGGAGCAGCAGCGCGGCGAGTGCGGCGAGTTCCTCGGCCAAGGGGCCGGTGCCGGTGTGCGGCAGTGGCGCCGGGCCCGGAGTCGGACCGGGCGTCGGGCTCGGGCTGGGCGTCGGGCTCGGAGTGGGCGTCGGGCTCGGAGTAGTACCGGGTGTGGTCTCCGTGTGGCAGGCCGGGTCGGTGGAGTCGGGCGGGCAGTTGCTGTCGCGGGCGGTGACCACGTTGATGAGCTTGCCGGTGGCGGACGGCTTGACGGTGACGGTGTAGGTCACCTGCGCCTGCTCGCCGACGGCGAGGCTGCCGGTCCAGGTCAGCTCGGGTGCGGTGTAGGACACCTTCCCGCTGGTGGCACCGGCGTCGTCGTTGTAGTCGGCACCGGCCAGCACGCCGCTCAGGTTGTCGGTGAAGCCGGCGGTGGGGTGGTCGGCGGTGCCGTCATTGATGACGGTGACGGTGTAGCCGACACGTTCCCCGGCCTCGGCGTAGGTCCTGTCGGCCTTCTTGACCACCGTCAGGTGCAGGACGGTCAGGTGCGTGGTGCAGTTCGGGTCCGTCGCCCGCCGGGCCCGGGGGCGTGCGAGGGCCGGCATGGGGACGGGGCAGTTGGAGTCCGGTGCGACAACCGTGTTGTCCAGTGCCCGGTCTCCGCTCAGCGGGTCGTTGACGGTGACGCTGTAGGTGATCACGGACCTCTCGCCGGGCTTGAGGCCTCCCTTCCAGGAGAGGTTCGGGGCGTCGTAGGCCACCGTTCCGGTCATGGCGGAGGCGTCGTTGCCGAACGCGGCGTCGTCCAGCACCTTCGTCAGGTCGTCGGAGAACGAGGCGCCCGGGTAGTCGGCCTGGCTGTCGTTGGTGACGGTGACGGTGTAGGTGACCTTGTCGCCGGGCCTGGCCGAGGTCTTGTCGGCGGTCTTCCGTACCGTCAGGTGCTGGACCGGCACCACGGTGGAGCAGACCGGGTCGGTGGCGCCGGGCGGACAGTTGCCGTCCGGGCCGACCACGGTGTTGGCGAGCTTGCCGTCACCGCTGGGCGGGTCGTTCACCGTCACCGAGTAGGAGACGGTCGCGGTTGCGCGGCCGGCCAGGTCGCCGGTCCAGGAGAGGTTCGGTGCCGTGTAGGTCGCGGCGCCGGTGGTGGCCGTGGCGTCGTTGCCGTAGGTCGCGTCATCGAGGACGGTCGTCAGGTCGTCGGTGAAGGTGACCCCGGCAGCCGGGCCGTCGGTCAGGTTGGCGACCGTGATGGTGTAGGTGACCTTGCCGCCGGGCTTGGCCGGGGCGGGTGAGGCGGTCTTGGTGATCCTGATGTCGCGGGTCGGCACCACGGTGGAACAGGCGGGGTCGGTGGCGCCGGGCCGGCAGTTGGAGTCGGGCGCGACCACGGTGTTGGTGAGCCTGGCGTCGCCGCGGGCCGGGGTGTCGACCGTGACGGTGTAGGTGATGGTCGCTGTGGCGCCGATGGCCAGGTCGCCGGTCCAGGAGAGGGCGGGCGCGGTGTAGCTCACCCGGCCCGCCGTGGCGATCGCGTCGTCGTCGTAGCCGGCGTCGTCGAGGACCTTCGTGAGGTCGTCGGAGAACGAGGCGCCCGGGTAGTCGGCGGTGCCGTCGTTGGTGACCGTGACCGTGTACGTCAGCTTCTCACCGGGCTTGACCGACGCCCGGTCGGACGTCTTCCGGACGACCAGGTGCTTGACGGCGACCACCGTGCGGCAGGTGGGGTCGGTGGAGTCCGGCGGGCAGTTGGAGTCCGGCGCCACGACGGTGTTGAGCAGCTGCTTGTCGACGCCCGGCGGGTTGTTGACGGTCACCGAGTAGGTGATGGTCGCGGTCGCCCCGACGGACAGGTCTCCGGTCCACACCAGGTTCGGCGCGAGGTAGGAGGCGGTGCCGACGGTGGCGGTCGCGTCGTCGTCGTAGCCGGCGTCGTCGAGGACCTTCATGAGGTCGTCGGAGAACGAGGCGCCCGGGTAGTCGACCTGGCCGTCGTTGGCGACGGTGACGGTGTAGGTGATCCGGTCGCCGGGGCGGGCGACGTTCGTGTCGGCGCTCTTCCGTACCGTCAGGTGTTTGACGGAGACGGTGCTGGAGCAGTCGCGGTTCGTGGAACCGGGCGGGCAGTTCGAGTCGGGGGAGACGACGGCGTTGACGAGGCTGCTGTCACCGGTGATCGGGTTGTTCACCGTCACCGAGTAGGTGACGGTCGCCGATGCTCCGACGGCCAGGTCACCCGTCCAGGACAGGATCGGCGCCGTGTACGAGGCACGGCCGGTGGTGGCCGTGGCGTCGTTGCCGTAGGTGGCGTCGTCCAGCACCTTCGTCAGGTCGTCGGAGAAGGAGGCCCCGGGGTAGGCGGCGGTTCCCTTGTTGGTGACGGTGACGGTGTAGGTGATCTTCTCTCCCGCCTTGATGCCGGTCCGGTCGGCGGTCTTCCGCACCTCCAGGTTCTGGATCGGGACGGTGGTGGAGCAGGCCGGGTCGGTGGAGCCGGGCGGGCAGGTGGAGTCCGGGGCGACGACGGCGTTGACCAGTTGCTTGTCGCCGGCCGGCGGGTTGTTCACCGTCACGCTGTAGGTGACGGTGGCCTTCTCTCCCACCTTGAGCGCGCCGGTCCAGGAGAGCGTCGGCGCGGTGTAGCTCACGCTGCCCGTCGAGGCGGTGACGTCGTCGTTGAAGCCGGCGTCGTCGACCACCTTCGACAGGTCGTCGGAGAAGGAGGCGTCGGGGATGTCGCTCCGGCCGTCGTTGGTGACGGTGACGGTGTAGGTGATCTTGTCGCCGGGTTTGGCCGAGGTCCGGTCGGAGGTCTTGCGCACGTCCAGGTGCCGCACGGTGACGGTGGTGGAGCAGGCCGGGTCGGTGGATCCGGGCGGGCAGCTGGAGTCCGGGGCGACGACGGTGTTGAGCAGCTGCTTGTCGCCGCTGGGCCGCTGGCTGACGGTGGCCGAGTAGGTGATGGTCGCCGTGGCGCCGACGGCCAGGTCGCCGGTCCAGGAGAGCTTCGGGGCGGTGTAGCTCACGCGGCCGGTGGAGGCGGTGGCGTCGTTCCCGTACACCGCGTCGTCGATGACCTCGGACAGGTCGTCGGAGAACGAGGCGCCCGGGTAGGGGGCGCTGCCGTCGTTGGTGACGGTCACGGTGTAGGTGACCTTGCCCCCGGGGCTGGTCTCCCGGGTGTCGGAGGACTTGCGGACGGTGAGGTGCTTGACGGTGACGGTGGTGGAGCAGGCCGGGTCGGTCGGGCTCGGCGGCAGGCAGGTGGAGCCGTCCGCGGTGACCTTGTTGACGGCGGTCAGGCTGGTGGCGCCGGTGACTCTGACGCTGTACCGGAGGGTCACCGTTCCGCCCTTGGCGACCGTGCCGGTCCAGCTCAGCCGGGGTGCGGTGTAGACCGGTGCGGCGAGGACGGCGCCCTCGTCGTCGGTGGCGACGGCGTCGTCGCGGTAGTCGGCGGCCCCGAGGACGCCGGTCAGGTCGTCGTCGACGACGGCGCCCGGGTAGTCGGCGGTTCCGGTGTTGCGGACGGTGACGGTGTAGGTGACGGTGTCGCCGATCGCGGCCGGGTTGGGCGCGGCGCTCTTGTCGATCTCCAGCCGGGGCAGGGGGGTGACGGCGGTGCAGGCGGGGTCGGTGGAGCCGGGCGGGCAGACGCCGGGCACGTTGGTGGTGACGGCGTTCCGCAGCGTGGTGCCGTCGGCCGGCACCGGGTTCTTGACCTTCACCCGGTAGCCGACGACCACGGTGGCACCGGCCGCGATGTCACCGGTCCAGCTGAGCGTGGGCGCGTTGTAGGCGGGCGGGGTGAGCGGGTTGCCGTTGCCGTCGGCCGCGGTGGCGGGCCCGGTGTAGTCGGCGCCCTTGAGGACGCCGGTCAGGTCGTCGGTGAGGGTGACTCCGGGGTAGGGGCCGGTGCCGGTGTTGGTGGCGGTGACGGTGTAGGTGACGGTGTCCCCGGGCTTGGGGTTCGCCGGGGCGGCGGTCTTGGCGACCTTGACCGACGGGGTCGGGACGACGGTGCGGCAGGCCGGGTCGCCGGGATCCGGCGGGGCGCAGTTGGACCCGTCGGAGGTGACCTGGTTGGCCAGGGTGGCGCCGGCCCTGGCGACGGTGACGCTGTAGCTGAGGGTGACCGTGGCACCGGTCGGGACCGGGCCGGTCCAGCTGAGGGTGCTGCCGGCCACGGTGGGGGCGCCGAGCGGGGTGCCGTTGCCGTCCTTGGCGGTGGCGTCGTTGTTGTAGGTGGCCGCCCCTCCGATGCCGTCGGCGCCGTTGAGGACCTTGGCGAGGTCGTCGTCGACGGTGGCGTCGCGGTAGTCGCCGGGGCCGGTGTTGGTGACGACGACGGTGTAGGTGACCTTGTCACCCACGTTCAGCGGGGCGGTGCCCTGCGGGCTCGCGGACTTCCTGACGTCCAGGCGGGGCAGTGGCACGGTGGTGGAGCAGGCGGGGTCGGTGGAGCCGGGCGGGCAGACGCCGGGCACGTTGGTGGTGACGGCGTTCCGCAGCGTGGTGCCGTCGGCCGGCACCGGGTTCTTGACCTTCACCCGGTAGCTGACGACCACGCCGCCGCCGGCGGGCACCGTGCCGTTCCAGCTGAGCAACGGGCGGGCGTAGGACGGCGGGTTCAGCGTGTTGCCGTTGCCGTCCTTCGCGGTCGCCCCGCCGGTGTAGTCGGCTCCCTTCAGCACGCCGGTCAGGTCGTCGTCGAGGGTGGCGTCCGGATAGGCGGCCGCGCCGCTGTTGGTGGCCGTGACGGTGTAGGTGACGGTGTCGCCGGGCTTGGGGTTCGCGGGGGTGACGGTCTTGGCGACCTGCAGCTTCGCGAGCGGGACCTCGGGGTTGCACCTGGGCTCGGTGTTGCCCGGCGGGCAGTCCGAGCCGGGGGCCTCGACGTGGTTCCTCAGGGTGGCGCCGGTGGTGCCGGTGGCCTTGACGGTGTAGGTGATCACCACGCGCTGGCCCTTGGCGATCGGTCCGGTCCAGGTGATCCTGGGCGCGGTGTAGGAGGGGGCGTTCAGGGTGCCCCCGCCGCCGTCCCTGGCGGTGGCGTCGTTGTTGTAGTCGGCGCCGGTCAGGACGCCGGTGAGGTCGTCGGTGACGGTGGCGCTCGGGTGGTCGGCGTCACCGGTGTTGCGCGCGGTGACGGTCCAGGTGACCGTGTCACCGACCTTGGCGGGATCGGGCGTCGCCGTCTTGGTCAGCTCCAGGCGCGGCAGGGGCACGGTGGTGGAGCAGGACGGGTCGGTGGATCCGGGCGGGCACTGGTCGGGGTCGCTGGTGGTGACTGCGTTCTTCATGGTGGTCGCTCCCGCCGGGACGGGGTCCAGCACCGTGACCGTGTAGCCGATCCTGATGGTGCCGCCGGCCGGGACGGTGCCGGTCCAGGACAGGTTCGGCCGGTTGTAGACCGGTGCGGGGGTGACGGTGTTCCCGTTGCCGTCCTTCGCCGTGGCGTCGTTGTCGTAGGTGGCCGAGCCGAGCACACCGGTCAGGTCGTCACCGATCCGGTAGCCGGTGGCGTCCGTGGCGGCGGTGTTGGTGGCGGTGATCGTGTAGGTGACCCTGCCGCCCGGCAGCGGGTTGGCGGGGTCCGCGGTCTTGACCACGCGGACCGCGCCGACCGGTGTGCACGCGGTGTGCGTGCTGCTCTCGCCGTTGACGTTCGTGGTGGCCTCGTTCAGGGTTCCGGTGCCCGATTCGCCCGCGTCCAGGTCGCAGTCCCCGGAGGCGGAGGTCAGGGTGGTGCGGTCGAGCCGGTACCGGACACTGATCTGCCACAGGTGCTCGCCGGAGCCGGGCAGGGAGGCGCCGGACTTGATGACGGTCCGGTCCAGACCGTTCCAGTCGAAGATGTCGTTCTCGTACGCGGCCGGCGGGAGGACCTTGGCCGACACGACGGTGACGCCGGTGCCGTAGTGGAGCCTGTCCGCCAGGTCGTAGGGGGCGTCTCCGGCCCCGGTGTTCTTCACGTCGATGTCGTAGACGATGTCGAAGGTGTCGGCCTGTCCGGCCACCGGGACGGGGCCGCCGGCGACGGTCTTGGTGGTCGTCACGCTGGGGGTGCGGTTGCAGGCGGTGCTGGTCCGGCTGTCGCCCGCCACCGTGGTCGTCGACTCGTTGGTCAGGCCCGTGCCGTTCTCGCCCGCGTCGAAGGTGCAGTCGGTGCTCGCCGGGTCGGCGCTGCCGCCCGCCGGGAGGGTGACCTGCACGGTGACGGTGTAGCTGTGCGTGCCGCCGGCCGCGAGGGCCTGGTCGGTGACCACCCGGGCGTCGCCCTGCCCGTTCCAGGTCGACGAGGGCGTCACCCCGGTGGCGGTGGTGGCGATGGCCGGGGTGGGGACGACGGTGATCCCGGCGCCGAACCGGAAACGGTCGTCGAGGGTGTACCTGCCGTCCCCCGCGCCGCTGTTGACCACGTCGATCCGGTAGGTCTGGGTCCAGGTCCGGTCACCGTTCGGCTTGAGGTCCAGCGCCGTCTTGGCGGTCCTGATCAGCGGGACCGGCGCGCAGGCGCCGGCGGTGGTGGTGCCGCCGTTGACGGTGACGCCGGCTTCGTTGAGCGTGCCGGTTCCGCTCTCGCCCGCGTCCAGGGTGCAGTCGGTGGAGGCGGCGGTCGCGGTGGCGGTGTCGAGCCGGAACCGGACGGTGGCCGACCACACGTGGGTGGAGCGGGCGGCGATGCTCTGGGCCGCGCTCACCTGGGACTGCGTGAGGCCGTTCCAGTCGCCGCGGCCGCTGAGGCCGCCGGGGGCGGTGTTGGCGGCGGTGGCGGAGGTGACGGTGAGGCCGGTGCCGTACTTGAGGGTGTCGGACAGGGCGTAGGAGCCCGCTCCGGCGCCGGTGTTGGTGACGGTGAGGTCGTAGCGGACCTCGTACACGCCGGGCCGGCCGGCCACCGGGGTGGGCGGCTGGGTGAACGCCTTGGCGATGGTGACGCTGGGGACCTCGGTGCAGGCCCGGGTGGTCCCGCTGTCACCGGCCACGGTGGTGGTCGCGGTGTTGGACAGGCCCGTGGCGCCGTTCTCGCCCGGGTCGTCGACGCAGTCGGTGGTCCTCGGGTCGGTGGCGGCGCCGGGGACCCTGGCGGTGGCGGTGAGGGTGTAGCTGTGGGTGGTGGCCGCGGCGATGCCCTGGGCGGTGCTGACGCGGGTCCGGTCCTGGCCGTTCCAGGTACCGTCGACGTTCAGGGTGCCGGGGGCGGTGTTGACGACCCTGGCGGAGGCGACGGTGATGCCGGCGCCGAAGGTCAGCTTGTCGTCGAGGTCGTAGGAGCCGTCGCCGCCGCCGGTGTTGGCGACGTCGATCCGGTAGACCACGGAGACGGTGCCGTCACCGTTGGGGGTGGAGCTGACGACCGTCTTGGTGGTCCGGATCAGCGGGACCCCGGCGCAGGTGGTGTCGGTGGAGGTACGGCCGTCGGTGGTGACGCTCGCCGTGTTCAGCAGGCCGGTGCCGGACTCGCCCGCGTCCAGGCTGCAGTCGGTGGACTGCGTGGTGGCGCTCGCCCGGTCGATCCGGTAGCGGACGGTGGCGGTGTAGACGTGGGTGGCGGAGCCGGCGATGGTCTGGCTGTCCGAGACCTTGGTGTCGGTGGTGCCGTTCCAGCCGGCGTTGACGGCCAGGCCGCCCGGAGCCGTGTTGGTCACGGCGGCGGAGACGGTGGTGATACCGGTGCCGAACTTGGTGGTGTCGTTGACCAGTTGGTAGGCGGTCGGGGCGGAGCCGGAGTTGGCGACGGTGAGGTCCCACTTGATCTCGTACACGCCGGGGCTGCCCGCCACCGGGGTCGGCTGCTGGGAGATCCGCTTGCTCATCGACACGTTCGACGTCGACGCGCAGGCGGTCTTCTTCTCCTGGCGCCCGTCCACCGTGGTGGTGGCCTCGTTCAGCAGGCCGGTGCCGGACTCGCCCGCGTCCAGGGTGCAGTCGGTGGACTTCGGGTCGGCCGGGTTCGCGGGCACCCGGGCGACGATCGTCACCCGGTACGTGTGGGTGGTGTCGGCGCCGAGGGCCTGGTCGGTGACGATCCGGGCGTTGCCCCGCGCGTCCCAGGCGGCATCGGTGGTGACCCCGGCGGGCGCGGCGGTCACGGCGGCCGACACGACGTCGATACCCGCGCCGAACCGGGCGCGGTCGTCGAGGGTGTAGGTGCCGGGGGCCGCGCCCTTGTTGGTGACGGTGATGTCGTAGACCGCCTCCCATTGCCCGCCGCTCGTCGGTGCGGCCGACACCAGGGTCTTGGCGCTGGTGATCGCCGCGACCGCGGAACACGCGGACTTGGTCGAGCTGCTGCCGTCCGAGGTGACGGTGGCCTCGTTCAGGGTGCCGGTGCCGGACTCCGCGCTGTCCAGGGCGCAGTCGGTGGAGGCGGCGGTGGCCCGTGCGGCGTCCACGGTGAAGCGGACGGTGGCCTGCCAGACGTGCGAGGCGGGGGCGCCCTCGGTGCCGGCCCCGATCGGCTGACCGTTGGCGATCGCGACCTGGCCGCGCCCGTCCCAGCCGGCCACGGGCGTCAGCCCGCCGGGGGCGGTGTTGGCCACCGAGGCGGAGGTGATGTTCACCCCGGAGCCGTACCTCAGGGTGTCGCGCAGGTCGTACGTGGCGGCCGGTCCCGCGTTGGCGACCCTCAGTTCGTAGGTCGTCTCGTAGCTGCCGGGGCTGCCGGACACCGGGGTGGGGGCCTTGGTGACGACCTTCTCCAGGGCCACCTTCACCGGGGCGGGACCGGCGGGGATCGTCACCTGGCGCTCGGGGCTCGCCACCGCGGTGCCCGCGGGGTCCTGGCCCCTGGCGACGGCCGTGTTGGTGATGCTGCCGGCCTTGGCGTCCGCCTCGGTCACCGTGTAGGTCGCCGTGCACGAGGTGCTCTCGCCCACCGTCAGGCGCGTCCGGTCGCAGACCACGGCCGAGGGGGCGGGGATGTGATCGTCCGCGACGACGATGCCGTCGACGGTCGTGTTGCCGGTGTTGGAGACGGTGTAGCCGTAGGAGACCGTCTCGCCCGGATTGGCCTTGCCGTCGCCGTCGGTGTCGTCGAGCTCACCGGTCTTGGCCAGGTCCAGCCTCGGCGACGGCTGCGACTCGAACATGAAGCCGACCACGCCGTAGCCGATCTCCTCGATCGAGCCCTCCCGGCCCTGCACGACGCTGAACGTCCGCCCCGTGGGCGCGATCCGGGTGATGTCGATGGTGTCGACGTCCATGTCCGGACACGGCATCCCCGCGTTTCCCCACCCCGTCCCGTAGTTCGGGCTGCGTCCGGGGATGTCACTGCCGTACTGGGAGCAGGTGCCGTTCCCCCAGTCCGTCGCCGGGTTGAGCGCGTCCGAGACCCGGTTCCCGTTGACCTTGATCGAGTCGCCGTAGTTCACATCGCCGTAGGTGGCCGTCGCGAACACCGACGCCCGCTTCAACGCCGCCCCCGAGTAGGGCGTGGTCCCCAGGTCGAAGGTGTTGGTGACCGCGGTGCCGTTCATCCGCGCCCACTGGTCGCACAGCGCGACCTGGGTCATCGTTGCACTCGGCGAGGAGTAGACCACCGCCAGTGCCCAGCCGCCGAAGCCGCGGCTGCCGTAGTTCTGGTAGAACGGCGTGTCGCCGATCCCGTAACTGCCGGACCCGCCCGCCCTCACCAGGTCCGTGACGTCCCGGTACGCCTGGTGGTTGTTGCCGTAGGTGCCGTTGTTGTACAGCACGTTGTCCCAGCCGTCCGCGGTCAGCCGCTGGTACCCGGCCGCCGGGGTCCGCATCTGGAACGTGTCGGGAGAGGAGTAGTACGGACTGCCCGGCGCGTAGTACTGGCTGCCGTACACGTACGCCATCGCCTTGACCACCGTCGCGTCGGCGGGCAGCACCAGGTCGGCGCGCGAGGAGTCGTCGCGCGTGGTGTAGGAGTAGGAGGTCGGCTGGCCCGTGATGTTGTCGACGTTGGCCGGGGCCCTGCCGTTGTTGAAGAGCAGCCCGTTCCCGGTCATCACCATCCCGCCCTGCAGCGTGCCCTTGTAACGGCACGTCAGGCCGTTGCGGTCGGCGTAAGCCGAGGTCACGGGCATCAGCAGTCCCGCGACGGACAGCATCGAGGTGAGCAGGACGACGAGCACTCGTCGGAAGCCGAGCTTCGGGACTCGCCTACAGCGGAGCATCACGGATCGCCTTCACGGGACGGTCGGAAACCAGTACGGGCACGACACCCCCGCCGACCTGCACAGGAGGGGGACGCGGTTAGAAATAGTTCACGAGCGATCCGTCGGATGAAACGACACGCCAAAGTCCGCCAAGGTGGTTCTCATACCAGGTTTCTGATCATCCAAAAGGACGATTCCCCGTGCCGTGCCCAGCCCCATATGGCGGCGACCGCCACGGCATCCGGCACGCCCTCCCGCAGTGGAGGCGTCCGGGTGGGGGTTCGTGGCGGGCGCGTGAATCGGCGTCGGGTAAAAATGGAGCAACTCCAGATTCTCAACGGCTGCGGCTAGGCTGGAGCCATGGCTTCCCATACCAAATCCGCCACCGAAACCGCCCCCGGCCTGCGCGAACGCAAGCGGGAACGGACCCGTCGCACGATCGGGGACGCGGCCTTCCGACTGTTCGCCGAACGCGGTTTCGAGGAGGTACGGCTCACGGACATCGCGACGGCGGCCGATGTCGCGCCCGCGACGGTGTTCACGCACTTCCGGACGAAGGAAGAGATCTTCTTCAGCCGCCGGGACGACTTCAACCAGGGGTTGGCCGAGGTCGTTGCGGGGGCGGGCACCAGTGTGGAGTTGATCACCGCGCTGGAGACGTTCTTCCGCTCCGCCGCCCGGATCGTGCTCGGCGAGGACGACCTGGCGAGGGCGCGGACCTTCGCGGGCGTCCTGCTGGCGAGCGCGGCGCTGTGCGACGCGTACCTGGTGCTGGAGCGGGAGCGGCGGGAGCTGCTGCTGGCGGCGCTGACCGAGCGGGCCGCCGGTCGTACGCCCGCGGTGGACCTGGAGCTGTTCGCCTCCCTGGTGAGCGCGGTGACCTCCGCCGCGTTCGGCGCCCGGCACCGGCTGCTGGCGCAGGGTGCGCCGGTCGGAGAGGTGGAGGACGGCATCGACGAGGTGTTGCGGCGCGGCTTCGGCCGGATCGCCGCCGCCTACGCGGGGGAGGCCGTGCTGGACGCCCGCTGACGCCGGTGCGGGGGTGAGCAGGACCACAATAGAAAAATAGTAGAACTCTATTTTTAGAGCTACTCTTCTTTCATGTCTGAGTCCGCCTCGGTGCCGCGCGCACCCATCACCTCACCCGCGACTCCACCCTCCGCCGAGGCCCCCGTCCCGGACCGGCGGAGCGCCGCCGTCCTCTGGATCGCCTGCGCCGCCCAGTTCATGGTCGTGCTCGACGTGTCGATCGTGAACGTCGCGCTGCCGCGGATCCGGGAGAGCCTCGGCCTCGGCCCGGCCGGGCTCCAATGGATCGTCAACGCCTACACCCTCGGCTTCGCCGGGCTGCTGCTGCTCGGCGGCCGGCTCGCCGACCTGATCGGCGCCAAGCGGGCCTTCACCGCCGGGCTGGCCGCCTTCACCGCCGCCTCGCTGGTCTGCGGTCTCGCCGGCAACGGCCCGCTGCTCATCGCCGCCCGCGCGGCCCAGGGGGTCGGCGGCGCCCTGCTCGCCCCGGCCACCCTGACCCTGATCATGACCACCTTCACCGAACCCCGCGCCCGCACCCGGGCGATGGGCGCCTGGAGCGCGGTGATGGCCGCGGGCGGCGCGGCCGGCGCGGTGCTGGGCGGGGTGCTCACCCAGTGCGCGGGCTGGCGCTGGGTGTTCTTCGTCAACGTGCCGATCGGCGTGGCCCTCCTGGTCGCCGCCGCCCGCTCCATACCCGTCGGGCAGCGTCCGCGCGCCGGGCGCCGGCTGGACCTGCCCGGGGCGCTCACCGTCACCCTGGGGCTGACCCTGCTCACCTACGGCATCGTCGCCACCGAGACCCACCCGTGGGGCGCACCCCAGGTGTTCGCCCCCGTCGCGGCGGCCCTTGCGCTGCTCGCCGCGTTCGCCGTCATTGAGGCCCGTACGGCCCAGCCGCTGGTGCCGCTCACGGTGCTGCGCCGACCCGTCCTGGTCCTCGCCAACTCGGCCGTGTTCGCGCTGGGGGCGGCGATGTTCGCGATGTGGTTCCTGCTCTCCCTGTACTTCCAGCAGATCCTCGGGTGGGACCCGCTGCGGGCGGGCCTGGCCTTCGTCCCCGGCGCGCTGTCGATCATCGCCGGCGCCCGGATCGCCACCAGGTTGATCGGGCGGACCGGGCCGCGCCCGCTGATGGTCCTCGGCGCGGCCGTGAGCACGGCCGGGTTCGCATGGCTGTCGCGGATCGCCGCCGACGGCTCCTACGCCACCGACGTCCTGCCGCCGTTCGTGCTCTGCACCCTGGGCATGGGGCTGGCGATGATGCCCGTCACCGTCGCGGCCACCGCCGGCGCCCGGCCCGAGGAGGCCGGACTGGCCTCGGGACTGGTGAACACCTCACGGCAGGTCGGCGGCGCCATCGGCCTGGCCGCCCTCGCCTCCGTCGCCTCGCACACCGCCGCCTCCCACGGCGGCACCGCGGCCCAGGCCGCCACCGCCGGCTACGGGCGGGCCCTGCTCCTCGCGGCGGCCTTCACCACCCTCGCCGCGCTCCTCTCCCTCGCACTCCCGGGCCGCGCGGCCCGGGCCTGAAGATCCACCACCTCGCAAGAAAGAGTGAACCCGCCATCATGGCCAACGAGTTGAACCACATCATCGTCCACTGCCACGACCGCCGGCAGACCGCCGCCTTCCTCGCCGAGCTGATGGACGCCCCCGCCCCGGTCGACTGGGCCCGCTTCACCCAGGTCACCACCGCCAACGGCGTCGGCATCGACTTCGCCGACGACCTCGTCCCCGCCGAGGCCGTCAACCTCAGCCACCTCGCCTTCCTCGTCACCGACGAGGAGTTCGACGCCGTCCTCGACAAGCTGCGCGAGCGCGAACTCCCCTACTGGGGCGACCCGGCGATGAGCCGCGCGGGCGAGATCAACCACGACTACGACGGCCGCGGCCTCTACCTCCTCGACCCGGGCGCCACCGTCTCCATCGAGTTCATCACCACCCCGTACGGCGAGACCCCCGAACCCCGCACCACCATGCCGTCCGCGGCCTGACCCGCCCCGGCCGTGCGGCGCCCGGGCCCGCTCGGCCCGGGCGCCGCACGGGCACCGGGGCCTCGGCTTCCCGATCTGCGACTGCCTGCCCGCCGACCTCGGTGGCCTCCGGCGGGCACGGCCTGGACCGAGGCCGGGGTCGCTCGGCACGCCAGTGCGGGGCATCGTCGACAGCGAACACGGACGCCGGAGCCATGGCGGTGGTCCCGGTGCGGCGCTGCCCGGCACGGGCCTGCCGCGGCGGGGTGTCAGGTGCCGGTGGTGGGGAGGAGCAGGAGGTGTTCGGGGTCGAAGGGCATCCAGGTCGAAGCCTCGCCGCGGCCCATGGCCTTGACGCGGCACCAGGTCCGACTGTCGCCGCTCGGGTGCCACCAGGCGTTGATCCGGCCCACGGCCCAGCTTCCGTCCGCGCGGTTGATCTGGACCGGCCGGTAGGTCGGTTCCACCTCGGCCTCGGGCGGCTCCCAGTCGGGCGCGGCGGCCGTGCGGGGCACTCGGGCCGATGTCTGTGGACGCGGATCGTCGGTCACTTCTCCTCCTGTCGCGCGGGCTGCCGGTCAATGACTCTACAGTCTTGTAGAAGTTGACGGGAGGGAACACCCGATCAGCCCGGACCGCGCGCGAAGGCCCGTGACACCCGTGCGGTGCGGGTGTCACGGGCCTTCGTGGGGTCAGCGGGTGCCGGTCGTCGGAGCCGGGCCGACCAGTTCCTTGAGTACGTCCTCCATGGTGACCAGGCCGATCGCGGTGCCGTCGGCGGCGGTCGCGGCGGCGAGGTGGGTGCCGGAGCGGCGCATCGCGGTCAGCACGTCGTCGAGCGGCGTCGCCGCGGGCACCCGGGCGATCGGCCGGAGCGTGCCGGCCGGGAACGGCTGGTCGCGGGTGCCGTCGTGGTCGAGGGCGTCCTTGATGTGCAGGTAGCCGGCGACCGCCCGGTCCGGGCCCAGGACGGGGAAGCGGGAGAAGCCGGTGCGGGCGGCGAGCTGCTCCAACTGGCCGGGGGTGGTGTCGGCGTCGGCGAAGACGACCTGCTCGCGCGGGGTGACGACCTCGGAGACCGGGCGGGTGCCCAGCTCCAGCGCGTCGTGCAGCAGCTCGGTGTCGCGCGCGCTGAGCAGCTCCGCGTCGGAGGAGTCCTTGACCATGCGGGCGAGTTCGTCCTCGGTGAAGACGGAGGCGACCTCGTCCTTGGGATCGACCTTCAGCGACCGCAGGATCCGGTTGGCGAAGCCGTTGATCGAGAAGACGACCGGCCGCATCGCCTGGCAGGTGGCCACCAGCGGCGGCACCAGCAGCATCGCGGCCCGATCGGGCGCGGCGAGGGCGATGTTCTTGGGGATCATCTCCCCGAGCAGCATGTGCAGGTAGGTCGCCGCCGCCAGCGCGATGACGAAGGCGATCGGGTGGATCAGGCCCTCGGGCACGCCGAGGCCGTGGAAGGGCGGCTCCAGCAGGTGGGCGATGGCCGGCTCGGCGACCATGCCGAGGACCAGCGAGGAGACCGTGATGCCGAGCTGGGCGGTGGCCAGCATGGCGGAGACGTGCTCCAGGCCCCAGATGACGGTCCGGGCGCGGCGGTCGCCGGCCTCGGCGCGCGGCTCGATCTGGCTGCGCCGCACCGAGATCAGGGCGAACTCGCCGCCGACGAAGAAGGCGTTGGCCACGATCGTGAGCAGGCCGATGATCAGTTGGACGGCGGTCATCGGTTCTCCTCCCGGCCCTCGGCCCGGTGCTCGTCGTCCCCGGAGTCCCCGCCGTGCTCGGCGGGTGGTTCGGGTGCGGTGATCCGCACCCGCTCGGCGACGTGGTGCGCGACGGCGCGGACGTCCAGCGTCCAGCCGCCGACCTCGACGGTGTCGCCGGGCGTCGGGATCCGGCCGAGCCGTTCGGCGATCAGGCCGGCCAGGGTCTCGTACGGCCCCTCGGGGACGGGCATGCCGAGGGCTTCGAGCTCGTCGGTGCGGGTGATGCCGTCGGCGTCCCAGAGGCGGCGGCCGTCCTCGGCGGTGCCGAGGTCGACCAGGTCGGGGGTCTCGGTCGGGTCGTGCTCGTCGCGGACCTCGCCGACGACCTCCTCGACGATGTCCTCCAGGGTGACGATGCCGGCGGTGCCGCCGTACTCGTCGATGACCACCGCGAGGGTCTCCTCGCCGCGCATCCGGTCGAGCAGGCGGTCGACGGTGAGGGTCTCGGGGACCAGCATCGGCTCGGTCATGAACGCCGACACCGGGCGGGTCGCGCGCTGCTCGACGGGGACGGCGAGGGCGTCCTTGATGTGGACGGTGCCGACCACCTGGTCGAGGCTGTCGCGGTAGACCGGAAAGCGGGACAGGCCGGTGGCCCGGGTGAGGTCGGCGACGTCGGCCGCGCTGGCGTGCTCCGCCAGGGCCTGGACGTCCACCCGCGGCTTCATCACGTTCTCCGCCGTCAGCTCGCGCAGGTTCAGCGAGCGGATGAACAGCTCGGCGGTGTCCGGCTCCATCGCGCCCTCGCGGGCGGAGTGCCGGGCGAGTGCGACGAGCTCCTGGGGAGTGCGGGCCGAGGCGAGGTGCTCGGCGGGCTCCATGCCGAGCTTCCGCACGACGCGGTTGGCGGTGTTGTTCAGGTGGCCGATGAACGGCGAGAACGCGGCCGAGAACCAGTACTGCGGCCCGGCCACCACCTTCGCCACCGCCAGCGGCCGGGAGATCGCCCAGTTCTTGGGCACGAGCTCGCCGGCGACCATCAGCACGACGGTCGACAGCAGGATGCCGAGGACCAGTGAGACCGTCTCGGCGGCGGCCTCGGGCAGGCCGACGGCCTCCAGCGGACCGCGCAGCAGCGCGGCCACCGAGGGCTGGGCGATCATGCCGATCACCAGGCTGGTGATGGTGATGCCCAGCTGGGCGCCGGAGAGCTGGAAGGTCAGCCGTTCGACCGCCTTCAGCGCGGTGGCGGCGCCGCGCTCGTCGGCCTCGACGGCCTGTTCCACGGCGGCGCGCTCGACGGTGGTCAGCGAGAACTCGGCGGCGACGAACAGCGCGCAGGCCGCTGTCAGGAGCAGGGCGAGGATCAGCAGGAGCACTTCGGTCACCGGGTCACCCCCGCCCCGGCTGGCGCGTGCGACGGGCGGGGAACGACACGGTGGGGACTGGGAGGCTCGTCCATCGCGGGGTCCGCGACTCCTTCGTGGCAGAGGGTGATCGGTTCGACAAGAGTGTAAAGGAATGGCAAATCAGTGCAGCGTAAGGCCCGGGTCGCCCGATCGCGGGTGGCCCGGGCCGGCGGCCGGTCGACCCGGCCCTCCGGTCACGCCGTCCGGCGGCGACGGAAGATCGCCCGGACCGCGAACACGATCGCGACGACGAGTCCGATCGCGAACAGCACGATCAGCAGGATGACGACGATCACGGCGAGGCCGAGCTTCTTGAAGAAGCCGCCCTTCTTCTTGTCGTCCTTCTTGTCGCCGGCCATGAGGACGGAGCCCTGAGCGGTGCGGGAGTCCGCCGAGCGCGCGTGGACCGTCGCCGCGCTGGCCGCCCGGGCGGGGGAAGCTTGCGCGGCCGTCGTGACGGTGTGCGCGGCCGCGGGAACGGCCTCGGCGGTGGCCGGCGAGCCCAGCAGGAACCCTGCGGCCACGAGGGCGGGCACAACCTTCGCGAACATGCGCGACTTCACTGTTTCTCCTGGTGTCTTCGGTGCTACGTGCAAGGTGTCTGTCGATGGGGCGGCGAGGTGTCTGCCGACACCTCGTCGTCCGACCCGGCCGGTCAGTCGCGCCCGCCACCCGGGCTGTTGACAGCCGGGTTCGCCTGACCGCGCAGGAACGGGATCACGCCGCGGTCCAGCAGGGCGGCCAGCCAGGCCTCGCGAGCGCGCTCGGTCTCCGTGCCCACGCGGTCGGCGGGCTGGTCCGCCGGCGTGGCGGCGGCTCGCCTGCGCGATGCCATGACGACGAGCCCGCACAGGCCGAACAGCAGGCTGAGCCCCGCGACGACGGCGGCCACTCCGGCGGCGGACGTCAGGAAGTCCCCGAGGCCGGGCTGGGCCTCCGTCATGTCGAGGACGACGCCCAGCAGGAAGAGGACGGCCGCGGTGGAACCGGCGAGGACCGGAATGAGGGTCGCCAGGACGCCCACGACGCCGGCCGCCCGCTCCTGGGCGGGGGCCGGCTCCGGCCGTCCGGCGGCAGGCCGCCCGGGCGACGAACGGGCCTCGGCGTACCGCTCGAACTCCGGGTTCGCGGTGGCGGTGATCTCGGCCATCGCATCACGGGCGAGTACCCGGAGGTGCTCGTGGCCGGGGGCCGCGGCTCCGGCCCCGCGCAGCGCGGACCGGACGCCGGGGTCGGCGAGTGCCCGGTTCAGGACGTGCTCGAAGTCGGCCCGGTCCTGCTGCTGGTACGGGTCTCCTGGCGATTGGTCCATCTGGTTCCCCCGAGGTGCGTGATCGGCCGCCGGCCGGACCGACCTGCTCCGCCGACCTTGCCAGCGGGAATCTACAGGACTGTAGAGGATGGGGTGAATCCGCGGCTGTCCTGCGGCGATTCGAATGGTTCGGCCGGATCCGCCATGGCCGGCGTCCTCCCCGGGATTGACGTCACGTCCGGCCCGGCCGGCCGGCGACGCCGGAGGGAGGGGTCGTCATGTCCGAGAACCCGGCAGATCATGAACCCGCAGCTGCTGTACGCCTTCGAGCCCGGGCCGCTCTCCGAGTCCATCGCCGACGTCTTCGCCTCCCTCGTCAAGCAGCACGCGCTCGGCCGGGGCGTCGACCGGGCCGACTGGCTCCTCGGCCTCGGGATGATCGCCCCGGGCATCAAGGCCGAGGCCCCGCGCTCGCTCGCCGCACCCGGCACCGCCTACGAGGACGACAACCTCGGCAAGGATCCCCAGCTCACCGCCACCGCCATCGGCGGCCGCGCCCGGGAGCAGGCCGGACGGATCCGGTACGACGGCGCCACCGGCGGCAAGCCCACCGACGAGGCCACCTTCGCCGAGTTCGCCAAGCTGACCGCGACCGTCGCGAGGGACCGCTACGGCACCGGGACCGAGCCGGACGCCGTCACCACGGCCCGGAAGACCGTCGGCGTCCTCTGACTTCCCCGCCCCGCCGCACCCGTGCGGCGGGGCGACGGCCTTTCTCTTCCTCGTTGGCCTTCGCGCTGGGCGTTGCCGGCCGCCTTCGGCACCGATGGTCGGACCGGGCGGAATGTCGCGCATGGTCGGCAGCTCTGTGCGAGCTTGCTCTCCGGGTGGCCCGATGCGGTGGTGGGGTTCGATGCGACGGTGACGATCACCGAGATCCAGCAGGCGGTGCCTGGCGATCGGTAGCGGTGGTGGCGCGGTGGTGGAGGAGGGTGATGGTGCGGGGGGCGGGGGCGGCGGAAGGGATGTCAGGGTTCGGTGGTCATCGAGCGGATGCCGGTGCTGAAGGTGGCGGTGACCGCGGCGATGGTGACGACCAGGGCGAAGGCCAGCATCGCGGTGGTGCCGGAGAAGTGGTCCAGCAGCAGGCCGGCCAGGGCGGGGGCGAGGGCGGCCGCGGAGGTGGCGGCCAGGATGATGACGCTGAAGACGCGGCCCTGGAGGTGGTCGGGGGTGATGGCCGCCTGGTAGCCGAAGAGGGCCGCGTTGGCGGTGGGGCCGAGGAAGACGGCGGCGGCCAGCGGGACGGCGGCCAGGATGCTGGTGGACCACAGGGCGCTGGCGGCCATCAGGGCGGCGGTGGCCCAGCTGAGTACCAGGATCAGGGTGGGCAGGCGCAGCCGGCGCTGGAGGGCGGGGGCGGCGAAGGCGCCGAGCAGGCCGCCGACGGCGAAGATCGTGCTCGCCAGGCCGACCAGGTAGGAGGAGGTGCCGGAGCGCTGGAGCGCGACGATGATCGCGAAGAGCATGCCGGTGAACGCCAGGTTGAGCGGGGCGGCGATCAGCAGCAGGGCGCGCAGGAAGGGGTTGGCGAGGACGAAGCGGAAGCCGCTGAGGCCGTCGGCCGGGCCGTCGCCGGCGGAGTCGGCGTCCTTCTTGCGGGGTTCCTGCATCGGTTCGCGGATGGCCAGCAGGGCGACCAGCGAGAGCAGGTAGCTGACCGCGTTGCCGAGGAACGGCAGCGCCCGGCCGAGCCCGAACAGCAGGCCGCCGAGCGGCGGTCCGGCCAGCTGGGTGCCGTAGGAGCGGGCCTCGTTGCGGGCGACGGCGTCGGAGAGCTGCCCGGGGCGGACCAGGTTGCGGACGGCCGCGTGTTCGGCGGTGCTGAACACGGCGTTGGCGGCGGCGCCGAGGACGACCAGCACCAGCACCATCGCCAGATCGGCGACGTCGGCGAGCACGGCGGCGCCGAGCGCGGCGTACGCGGCGAGTCGCAGGACGTCGCAGATCACCATCAGCCGCCGCCGGTCGTAGCGGTCGGCGAGGACGCCGGCGGGCAGCCGGCAGACCATGCCGGCGACCAGGCCGGTGGTGCCGACCAGGCCGGCCTTGGTCGGCGACCCGGTCAGCTGGAGCACCAGCAGCGGCAGGGCCAGGTTGGCCATGGCGCTGCCGAGGTCGGAGAGGCACTGGCTGGTCCAGAGCAGGTTGAACGCCCGGTTGCGCCAGAGGTTGGGGGACGGGGTGGCGGAGGTGGAGGCGGCGGGAAGGGTCACCGGGGCCACCAGGAGCCGAGGGCCGGGCGCAGGTCGTCGAACCACTCGGCGGCCGGGTCGTGGTGGGCGAAGAACTGACGGCCCACCTGGCTCGCGTCCCGGGCCTGGAGCAGCCGTAGGGAGAACACCTCGGTGCCGGCGATCTCCGTGACGGCGTCCACGAGCACCTTGCCGGGGGTGGCCGACATCACCGGGCCGCGGGCGGTGCGGGCCAGGCCGGAGACGGAGCGGACGGAGTCGGTGTAGATCCGTAGCGCCCGGGCCAGCGGGACGCCGAAGTAGTTGCGGGCGCCGGTGTCGCGTTCGACGAACATGTAGTAGGGCACCACGCCGAGTTCGACCAGCCGCTGCCACATCGCGGACCAGTCCTCGGCCCGGTCGTTGACGTGCGCGATGACCGGCGCCTGGGCGCGGATCACCGCGCCGGTGGACCGGATCCGGCGGATCGCCTCGGCGACGGCGGGGTGTTCGAGTTCGCGGACGTGCGAGAAGTGCGCCATCACCGCGACGTGCCGGCCGCCGGTCACGATCCGGTCGAACAGCCGGAGCAGCTCGTCGGCGTCCTGGTCGGTGGTGAAGCGGGCAGGCCAGTAGGACAGCGCCTTGGTGCCGAAGCGGATCGTGCGCACCCGCTCCAGCTCCGGGGCGAGCAGCGGGGTGACCCAGCGGTCCAGTACGGCGGTGCTCATGATCATCGGGTCGCCGCCGGTGAACAGCACGTCGGTGACCGCGGGTCTGGCGGCCAGGTAGGAGGCCACCCGGGAGACGTCGGAGGCGGACTGCCGCAGGTCGGTGTTGCCGACGAACTGGGACCAGCGGAAGCAGTAGCCGCAGTAGGAGTGGCAGGTCTGCCCCTGGGAGGGGAAGACCAGGACCGTCTCGGCGTACTTGTGCTGGACGCCGGTCAGCGGGGTGCCCTCGTGCACCGGCACGTTGGCGTCCGTCTGGGCGCCCGGGTTGGGGTTGAGCAGGGTGTGGGCGGCCTGGGCGGCCTTGCGGATCACCGCCGGGGCGGCGGCGGACAGGTGCAGCGCCGACAGGGTCTCGAAGACGTCCGGCGGCAGCATGTCCCGGTGCGGGAAGGTGAGCCGGAAGATCGGGTCGTCGGGGACGGCGGACCAGTCGATCAGCTCGTCCACCACGTACTGGTTGACCTTGAACGGCAGGACCGAGGAGACCACCCGCAGGTCGTGCAGGTACTCCGGGGGCATGCCCCGCTCGGCGGCCAGCCGCTCCAGCCGTTCGTGCGAATAGACCTTCATCAGGTACCTCCGTAGCCTCCGTGACGCCCGGGCGGGCGTGCGTGGGCCCGGGGCCGCCGCGGCGAGGCGGCGACCCCGGGTGCGGAACCGGGCGCGGAACCGGGTGCGGAACCGGGTCGGGCGGGGGTCAGGCCTGCTCGGCCGCGGCCATCCGCAGGCGCAGGCTCAGCGGGCGCATGTCCGTCCACACCTCGTCGATGTGGGCCAGGCAGGCGCTCTTGAGGCCCTCGAAGCCGGTGGCGGTCCAGCCGGCCGGCAGCTCGCGGCCGGTGGCCCAGATCGAGTACTGCTCCTCGTGGTTCGTCACGACCAGGTAGACGGTGGTGTCGTCGTCGGTGTCGGTCATCTCGGTGGACCCTTCTCTCGGATGGGATGGATGGACGGATGAACGGGCGGTGGACGGATGGACGGGTTCGCTCGGGCGGGCGGTTCAGAGCCGGACGGGGAGCGCGCGGAGGCTGCGGTTCAGCAGCGAGGGCTGCCAGCCGACCGCGGGCTCGGCCAGGGCGAGCTTCGGCGAGGCGGCCAGCAGGTCGGTGAGCGCCGCCCCGGCGACCAGGCGGGCCAGCGGCGCGCCCAGGCAGAAGTGCTCGCCGTGGCCGAAGCCGAGGTGCGGGTTGGGGGAGCGGCGCAGGTCCAGGTCATCGGGGCGGTCGAAGGCGGCCGGGTCCCGGTTGGCGGCCGCGGTGACCAGGTAGAGCCGGTCGCCGGACCGCAGGGTGCGCCCGCCGAGGGTGAAGTCGGCCGCGATGTGGCGCACCGACAGCTTGGACGGGCCGTCGAAGCGCAGCAGTTCCTCGACGGCGCCGCGGGCCACCTCGGGGTCGGCGCGCAGCAGTTCGAGCTGCTCGGGGTGGCGCAGCAGGTTCCACACGCCGACCGCGATCAGGTTGCTGGTGGTCTCGCCGCCGGCGAAGGCGATGTGGGTGAGCATGGCGACGAACTCGTCCTCGCCGACCTCCTCGCCCACCAGCCCGCCGGCCAGGGCGGCGCTGATCAGGTCGGCCCCGGGCTCCTCGCGGCGCCGGCGGACCAGGTGGCGCAGGTAGCCGAAGAGGTCGAGCAGGGCCCGGTGCGAGGCCTCGGTCTCCTCCGGCGACTGCACGGTGCCGAGGGCGAGGTCGCCGACCAGCAGCGCCCAGCGCTGGAAGTCCGCGGTGTCCTCCGCCGGCACGCCCATCCAGGCGGCCGCGACGGTGGCGGGCAGCGGGCGGGCGAAGTCGGCCACCAGGTCGGTGACCGGGCCGCCGGCCGCGGCTCCGGCGGTCAGCCGGGTCACCGCCTCCTGCACCATCGGGCGGTTGCGCCGGATCTGCCCGGGGCCGAAGGCGCCCCGGAAGACGCCGCGCAGCCGGCGGTGCTCGGGCTCGTCGACGAAGACCATCCAGCCGGCCATGATCTTGAAGGCGCGGGCGGCCTCCGGGCCGAGCAGGTGCAGCGGCGTCTGGGCCAGCACCGGGCCGATCCGGTCGGCGGACACCGCGGGCTCGGCGAAGCAGGCGGCGACCTCCTGGTAACCGGTCACCAGCCAGGCGCGGTTGGCCGGGCTCCAGTGCACGGGCGCGGCCTCGCGCAGCCGGGCGAGCGGCGGGTACGGGTCGGCGACGAACGCGTCGTCCAGCAGGTAGGGGTCGAAGGCGTGGTCGGTGGCGGTCATGCCGGGTGCTCCATCAGGTCGGCGGCGATGGCGGCGACGGCGGCCACGTCCGGGTCGGTGACCATGCTCCGGTGGGTGCCGGGCAGGCGGTGGACGGTCAGCGCGCCGGGAAACATCTCCCGGCAGCGCCGCTCGTACGCGGGGTAGTCCGCGCCCGCGACCACCGAGCGGCGGTCCGGGGCGGCGTCCGTGGACTCGGCGCTGACCAGGAGGTGTACCGGGCCCGGGTACGGCGCGGGGCGGTAGCCGGCGGCGGCGCGCAGCAGGGCCGTCCACATCGCCACCGGCCAGTCGGCGCCCAGGCCGGCCTCGGTCGCGTTGACGCCGGCGGCCAGCAGGGTCGCCACCAGTTCCCGCTCCTGGCTGAGCCGGGCCGGGGTGCCGGGGGAGAGCCGGCGGACCGCCTCGCGCAGGGCGACCGCGCGGTCCAGCAGGTCGAGCGCCTCGGTGACGGCGAACATCCCGTCGGCGTCGGGCACGGCGGGCTCCAGCAGCAGCAGTTCGACCCGCTCGCCCGCCGCGGTGAGCCGGATGGCCATCTCCTGGGCGATGTTGCCGCCCATCGACCAGCCGAGCAGCGTGTACGGGCCCTGCGGCCGGTGCGTCCGCAGCTGCCGGACGTAGTCCTCGGCCAGGCCGGCCATGGTGTCGGCGTCGGTGCCGCCGTCGATGCCCCGGGCCTGGAGGCCGATCACCGGCCGGCCGGGCGGCAGCGCCCTGGCCAGCGGGAGGTACCAGGCGACGCTGCCGCCGCTGGGGTGCACGCAGTACAGCGGGTCGCCGGTGCCCTCGCGGAGCACGACCAGGACCTCGCCCGCCCGGCGGACCGGGGTGTCCGCCGCGTCCGCCGACGCCCGGGCGGTGACGGCGGCGGCCAGCGCGGCCACGGTCGGGTTCTCCAGCAGGTCCGCCACCCCGACCGGGAGGCCGAGGTCGCAGGCCCGGGCGGCGACCCGGACGATGGCCAGCGAGTTGCCGCCGAGGTCGAAGAAGTCGTCGTGCACCCCGACCCGGTCCAGCCGCAGGGTCTCGGCCCAGAGCTTGGCCAGTGTGGTCTCGGCCTCGGTGCGCGGCGCCACGTACGGCTGCTCCGATTCGACCAGGCCGTCCGGCGCGGGCAGGGCCGCCCGGTCGGTCTTGCCGTTCGGGGTGACCGGCAGTGCGGCCAGCGGGACGAGCGCCGTCGGCACCAGGTAGGCGGGGAGGCGGTCGCGCAGCCAGCGGCGCAGCTCGGCGGCGCCGGGCAGGGCGGCGCCGGCCGCCGGGACGAGGTAGCCCACCAGGACGGCCTCGCCCGGCCGGTCGGTGCGGGCGAGGACGGCGGCGGCCCCCACGGCGGGGTGCGCGACCAGCACGGCCTCGATCTCGCCGGGTTCGATCCTGCGGCCCCGGATCTTCACCTGGCCGTCCAGCCGACCGCCGAACTCCAGCTCGCCGTCGGCTCGCAGCCGCCCCCGGTCGCCGGTGCGGTAGAGCCGGCGGCCGTGGCCGGCCGGGTCGGGGACGAAACGTTCCGCCGTGAGCCCGGGCTGGCCGACGTAGCCGAGGGCCAGGCAGTCGCCGCCGACCACGATCTCCCCGGACATCCCGGCCGGGACGGGGCGCAGTTCCTCGTCGACGACCAGGACGGTGGTGCGGGCCAGCGGCCGGCCGATCGGGACGGCGACCGCGTCGGCGGCGACGGCCCGCACCTCGTGCCGGGTGACGATGAAGGTGCACTCCACCGGGCCGTAGCCGTTGAGCAGGCGCAGGTCGGGCCGGCGGGCCAGCAGCTCGCGCAGGTGGGCCGGGGAGGCGGCCTCGCCGCCGATGATCAGCCGGCGCAGGCCGGCCAGCGCGTCCGGCTGCTGGTCGACGACCAGGTTGAACAGCGAGGTGGTGAGGAACGCGGTGGTGACGCGGTGCCGGCGCAGCGAGTCGGCGATGCCGGCCGGGGTGAGCGGCCCGGCCGGGTGGAGCGCGCAGGTGCCGCCGGTCAGCAGCGGGCCGAGCAGCTCGAAGATCGCCGCGTCCCAGTTGAAGCTGCTCAGGTGCAGGACCGTCTCGTGCTCGTCCGGGCGGAGGAAGTCCTGGTCGAGCAGGGAGTCGACGATCGCCCGGTGCGGCAGCGCGATGCCCTTGGGGCGGCCGGTGGAGCCGGAGGTGTAGAGCACGCAGGCCGCGCCGTCGGCGTCGGGCAGCGGGAGGGCGCCCTCGGCGGTGGACTCGGCGGAATCGGCCTCGGCGGCGGAATCGGCGGAGTCCTCGACGGTGAGGTCGAGCACGGTGGTGACCCGGGCGGGCACCGCCGCGCGCCGGTCGGGCTGGACCAGGACCAGGTCGGCGCCGGTGTCGGTGACCATCCGGTCCAGTCGCTGCGCCGGGTCGGCCGGGTCCAGCGGCAGGTACGCGGCACCGGACGCGAGGATCCCGAGCAGCCCGGCCACCAGCTCGGCGGAGCGCTCCGCGCACAGCCCGACCACCCGGCCCGGTCCGGCGCCGTGCCGGCGCAGCCGCCGGGCGATCCGCTCGGCCCGCGCCCGCAGTTCGCCGTAGCTGACGGTGCGGCCGTCGGCGGTGGCCAGCGCCACCCGGTCGGGGTGCGCGGCCGCCCGTTCCGCGAAGACCGCCACCACGCTGCGGTCGTCCCGGGGCCCGTCGGCCGCCCGGGCCGGGGTCTCGGCGGGGAGCGCGAGCGCCGGGGCCGCCTCCGGGTCGGCGACCATCGCGGCGAGCAGCGCGCAGTACGCGTCGGCGAGCCGCTCCACCTCCGCCCGGGACATCCGGCCGGCGTCGGCCTCGAAGGAGACGCCCGCCGGACCGGTGGTGACCATCAGCCCGAAGTTGGTCCGGGCGATCTCCTCGATGTCCTCCTTGTGCTCGCTGTCCAGGCCGTGGAAGTGCACGTAGTTGAAGGCGGTGTCGACCAGCACCTCCCCGGCCCACCGGCCGCTCTGCAGCTCGGCCAGCGGGAACCGGCGGTGCGGGATCACCTCCTGCTCGGCGGCGAAGACGTCCCGCAGCAGGCCGAGCCAGCTGGTCGCGGCGGAGCGGGCGCCGAACGGCACCACGTTGAGGAACACCCCGCGCATGCCGTCCGCCCCGGCCCGTTCGGGGCGGCCGTTGGTGGCCATCCCGGTCGAGTAGGCCTCGCCCTCGGCGAGCCGGCGCATCAGCCGCAGGTGGGCGGTGAACAGCACCGTCTTCCGGGGCACCCCGGCCCGGGCGGCGAGCGCGTCCAGCCCGGCCGTCAGGTGGCCGTAGGAGCGCAGCGCCTCGTGGGTGCCCTTGTCGGCGAGCTCACCCCCGGTGGCGCGCGGCAGGCGCACCGGCGGGAAGGACTCCACCATGGCGTCCCAGAACGCCCGGGCGGCGGGGTCGGCGACGGCGGCCCGTTCCAGCGCCACGTACTCGGCGAAGGCGGGCACCGGCGGTCCGTCCGGCTCCGGCTCCGACTCCGGTGCGGGGGCCGCGCCGGTGACGGCCCGGCGGTGCCGCTCGACCAGCTCGGCGATCAGCGAGGTCAGGCTCCAGCCGTCCAGCACGGCGTGGCAGTCGGTGATGGTCAGCCGGTACTCGGCCGCGTTCAGCACGTGCACGTGCAGCCGGATCAGCGGCGGCACCGCCAGCTCGAACCAGCGGCCCGCCTCGGTGTGCAGGTAGCCGCGCACCCGCTCGGCGGCGGCCGTCTCGTCCAGGCCCCGCAGATCCTCCACCCCGACCGGCAACTCGGCCGAGGGGTGGACGAGTTGCAGCGGTTCGTCGTAGCCGGCCCAGTCGAAGCCGGTGCGCAGGATCTCGTACCGGCGGACGATCGCCCGGGCGGCCGCGCGCATCGCCGCCGCGTCGAAGCCGGCCGGCTCCTGGATCCGGAAGCTGGTGACGTTGTGGTAGGTGTTCTTGCCGGCGTCGGCGAGCAGTTCGTAGAGCATGCCCTGCTGCATCCGGGTCAGCGGGTAGGCGTCCGCGAGCCCGGCGGGCAGCCGCTCGCGGTCCGCCGCCGACAGCAGGGCGAACGGCTCCACCGGGCCGGCCGGGGATGCGGGGGTGGCGCTCGGCCCGGCCGCCTCGTCCACGGCGCGGGCCAGTTCGGCCAGTTCCTGGTGGGCGAAGACGGTGCGCAGCGGCACGGTCAGCCCGCGCTGCTCCGCCAGGCCCACCACCCGCAGCGCCAGGATGGAGTCCCCGCCGAGCTCGAAGAAGCGGTCGGTGGCGCCGACCCGCGCCACGCCGAGCGCCGCGCCCCACACCTCGGCGAGCGCCCGTTCGGTCGGGGTGGCCGGCGGGACGTGGGCGCGCACGCTGTCCAGCCCGGTGCCGTCGGCGGCCGGCAGCGCCTTGCGGTCGATCTTGCCGTTGGCGGTCAGCGGCATCGCCGCCAGCACCGTGAACGAGGCGGGCACCATCGGCTCGGGCAGCCGCTCCAGCAGCCGGCGGCGCAGCTCCTCCCGGTCAAGCGGGCCGGCGGGGACGAGGTAGGCGTGCAGCCGGTACTCGCCGCTGCGGGTGCCCCGGGCCAGGACGGCGGCCTGCGCGACGGCGGGGTGGCCGAGCAGCGCGGCCTCCACCTCGCCGAGTTCGATCCGGTGGCCGCGGATCTTCACCTGGTCGTCGGCCCGGCCCCGGTACTCCAGGCTGCCGTCGGGAAGCTGCCGGGCCCGGTCGCCGGTGCGGTAGAGCCGGGCTCCCGGCACGGCGGCGAACGGGTCGGGGACGAAGCGTTCGGCGGTCAGCCCCGGCCGGTTGAGATAGCCGCGGGCCGGGCCGGCGCCGCCCACGTACAGCTCGCCGACCACCCCGGGCGGGACCGGCCGCAGGTGCCGGTCCAGGACGTGCGCGGTCAGGTCGCCCAGGGCCCGGCCGATCGGGGAGAGCGCCGGGCCCGTCAGGTCGGCCGGGGTGACGGTGTGGTGGGTGACGTGCACCGTGGTCTCGGTGATGCCGTACATGTTGACCAGCCGGACCCCGGCGCCCGGGCCGGCCGGCCAGCCGTCCAGCTCGGGCAGGTCGAGCTTCTCCCCGCCGAGCACCACCGTCCGCACGCCCAGCGCGGCGAGCGGCCGGCCGGCCAGGGCGGCGCGCAGGTTGCGGAACGCGCCGGGGGTCTGGCTGAGCACGGAGACCCGCTCGGCCTCGACCAGGGCGGCGAACCGGCCCGGGTCCCGGGCGGTGTCCCGGTCGACCAGCACCACGCTGCCGCCCCGGGCCAGCGCGCCCCACAGCTCCCAGACCGAGAAGTCGAAGGCGTAGGAGTGGAACAGGCTCCACACCCCGCCCGGGGCCAGCTCCAGTGCCTCCTCGCAGGAGTCCAGCAGCCGGACCACCTGCCGGTGCGGGACGCAGACGCCCTTGGGCCGGCCGGTGGAGCCGGAGGTGTGGATGATGTACGCCAGCGCGTCGGGGTCGCCGAGCGGCGCCGGGTCGGCCGCCGGCTCGGCGGCCAGTGCCGGGTCGTCCAGCCGCACGTGCGCGCCGACGGCGGCCGGGACCTTGTCGCCGAGGCCCGGCGAGACCACCGCCAGGGTGACGCCCGCGTCCGCCGCCACGAAGGCCAGGCGCTCGCGCGGGTGCTCCGGGTCCAGCGGCAGGTAGCCGCCGCCGGCCTTGAGGATGCCGAGGATCCCGACCGCGAGATCGGCGTCGCGCGCCACGCAGAGCCCGACCACCGTCTCCGGGCCGACCCCGGCCGCGCGCAGCCGGTGGGCGAGCCGGTTGGCCCGCTCGTTCAGCGTCCGGTAGTCCAGCCGCTCGCCCCCGGCGACCACCGCGAGGGCGTCCGGACGGGCGGCCGCGTGCCGTTCGAAGCGCCGGTGCAGCAGGTCCTCGCTCGGGTACGAGCACTCCGGGGCGGTCCAGGCGGCCAGTTGCCG
Source organism: Kitasatospora sp. NPDC093806 (assembly GCF_040683335.1). Classification (NCBI taxonomy): domain Bacteria; kingdom Bacillati; phylum Actinomycetota; class Actinomycetes; order Kitasatosporales; family Streptomycetaceae; genus Kitasatospora; species Kitasatospora sp. NPDC093806. Next base: position 9,602 of record NZ_JBFBDO010000052.1, on the reverse strand, counting down.
CCGCTCGGCCTCCGGCAGCAGCTCCAGCGCCGACAGCGGGGTGTCCGGGTGCGCGAGCGCCTGCTCCAGCAGCCGGGTGTACTGCCCGGCCCAGCGCCGCACCGTCCCGGGGCCCCACAGGTCCGCCCGGTGGAAGAAGGCGGCGACGACGCCCTCGGGCCGGCGGGCGGCCTGCAGCACCAGGTCGAACTTGACCGCGTCCAGCTCCAGGTCGTAGCGGGCGCCGGTGAGTCCGGCCAGCCGGACCGGGCGGTCGTCGGCCTCCTCGTCCAGGCTGAACATGGCCTGGAACAGCGGGGTGCGGTGCAGGTCCCGCTCCGGGGCGAGCTCGTCGACGATCCGCTCGAACGGCACGTCCTGGTCCTCGTACGCGCCGAGCGCGTCCGCCCGGACCCGGTCCAGCACCTCGCCGAAGGACGGGTCCCCGGCCAGATCGGCCCGCAGCACCAGGGTGTTGACGAAGAAGCCGATCAGCGGCTCCACCTCGGGGCGGCCGCGCCCGGCGACCGGCGTGCCGATCGCGAAGTCGCCCTGGCCGCTCCAGCGGGACAGCAGCACCTCGAACCCGGCCAGCAGGGTCATGAACAGCGTCGCGCCGTGCCGGCGGCCGAGCCGCTCCAGGCCGGCCACCAGCTCCGGCGGCAGGGCGAACTCGGTCACCGCTCCCGCGGTGGAGCGCCCGGCCGGGCGGGCCCGGTCGGTGGGCAGCTCCAGCGGCGGCACCGCCGCCAGCCGGCGGCGCCAGTGCTCCGGCCCCGCCGGGCGCGGGGTGCGGCGCTGCCAGGCGGCGAAGTCGGCGTAGCGGACCGGGAGTCCGGGCAGCTCCCGGCCGGCGTAGCAGGCCTCCAGCTCGCGCACCAGGACGCCGACCGACCAGCCGTCGGCGGCGATGTGGTGCAGCGCCACCAGCACCACGTGCTCCTCCGCGGCCGCCTCGGCGACCCGCCAGCCGGTGACCCGCAGGACCGGGCCGGTGGCCAGGTCGAAGGGCTCGTCGGCGGCCTGCCGGACGGCCCGGGCGAGCTCCGCGGCCGGCAGGTCCCCGCGCCAGTCGACGCCGGGCCAGCCGGGGTCCACCTGCTGGCGGACGGTGCCGTCGGTCACGGTGAACCGGGTGCGCAGCGGCTCGTGCCGGGCCACCACCCGGTCGAAGGCGGCGGCCAGCCGGTCGCGGTCCAGCGGCCCGGTCAGCCGCCAGGCCACCGGGATGGTGTACGCCGGTCCGGGGCCCTCCAGGCGGTCCAGGAACACCAGCCGCTCCTGCCCGAACGACACCGCGAGGTCCGTGTCGCCGGTGACCGGGGTGAGCGCGTCCGCGTCCGGGCCGGGCCCGGCCAGGCCGGCCAGCCGTCGGCGGAGCAGTTCCCGCTGGACGGGGGAGAGGTCGTTCATCAGTGCTCCTCCAGCTTCCGGGCGAGTCCGGCGATGGTCCGGGCCTCGAAGAAGGCGCGGAGGGTGACCGTGGCGTCGAGTCGGGACCGCAGGCGGGAGATCACCCGCATGGCGGTCAGGGAGTGGCCGCCGAGGTCGAAGAAGTCGTCCTCGACGCCGATGTCCGGCCGGTGGAGCAGTTCGGCCCACACCTCGGCGAGGGCCCGCTCGGTGGCGGTGCGCGGGGCGACGTGCGCGGCCGCGCCGCCGGGGGCGGCCGGTTCCGGGAGGGCGGCCCGGTCCACCTTGCCGTTGCCGAGCAGCGGCAGGGCGTTCAGCACCACCAGGGCGGCGGGGACCATCGCGTAGGGCAGCACGGTCTCCAGGTGGGTGCGCAGCCCGGCGACCGTCAGCGGCGCGCCCGGCACCCGCTGGGCGTAGCCGGTGAGCCGCCAGCCGTTCGGGCCGTCGGGGCGGGCGACCACGGCCGCCGCGCCGACGCCGGGGTGCGCGGCCAGCGCGGCCTCCACCTCGGCGGGCTCGATCCGCACGCCGCGCACCTTGACCTGCCGGTCGAGCCGGCCGGCGAACTCCAGGGTGCCGTCGGCCAGTCGGCGGCCGCGGTCGCCGGTGCGGTACAGCCGGGCGCCGGGCGGCCCGAACGGGTCGGGGACGAAGGCGGCGGCGGTCAGGCCGGGCCGCCCGTGGTAGCCCCGGGTGAGCCCGGCGCCGCCGATGTACAGCTCGCCGAACACGCCGGTCGGCACCGGCCGCAGCGCGGCGTCCAGCACCTGGACGGCGGTGCCCGGCATCGGGCGGCCGATGGAGCCGGGGCGGACCGGCAGCGCGGGGTCGAGGTCCTCGACGGTGGTGGTCAGGGTGCACTCGGTCGGGCCGTAGTGGTTGACCACCCGGCGCAGTCCGGGCAGCGCGCGGTGCAGCCGGGCCAGCAGCTCCGGGGTGCGGGCCTCGCCGCTGAGCACCAGCAGCCGCAGCGCCGGCAGCCGTTCGGCGGTGAACTCGCCGCCGTCGATCAGCTGGTGCAGCAGCGAGGGCACCATGCTGAGCACGGCGGTCGGGGCGGGGGTGCCCGGGTGGGCGAGGTCCTCCGCCAGGCCGGACAGGTCGGACTGGCCGGCCAGCAGCACGGTCGCGCCGACGGTGAGCGGGCCGACGCAGTCGCGCAGGAAGGCGTCGAAGGAGGGCGAGGCCCGTTGCAGGACGACGTCCGCGCGGGTCAGCCGGTAGTGGGCGAGCACGGTGTCCAGGTAGTCGGTGACGGTGTCGAAGGCGGCCGACACGCCCTTGGGCGCGCCGGTGGAGCCGGAGGTGTAGACGAGGTAGGCGAGCCCGTCCGGCGCCGGGGCGGTGTCGGGCGCGGTGTCCGGACGGAGCCTCAGCGCCGGGTCGGCCAGGGTGGTCTCGTCGATCACCAGCCGCAGCCCCGCGTCCTCGGCGATCCGGGCGGTCCGGGCCTCGGGCAGGTCGGGGTCGAGCGCGACGTACGCGCCGCCGGCCTTCCAGACCCCGAGGACGGCGGCCACGGTGTCGGCGCCCCGGCGCAGCCGCAGCCCGATCCGGTCCTCCGGGCCGGCGCCGAGGGCGAGCAGGTGGTGGGCGAGCCGGTTGGCCCGCCGGTCGAGTTCGGCGTAGCCGAGCCGGACGCCGCCGTCGAGCACGGCCGGGGCTTCCGGGGTGTCCCGGACGTGGTCGGCGATCCGCTCCAGCAGCGGGCGGGCCGGGGCGGTCCGGGCCGGGGCGGCCGGCTGCGGCGGGACCGGCAGCAGCGCGCCGATCCGCGCGGTCGGGGTGGCGACGGCCTCCCGCAGGATCGCGGTGTACGCCTCGGCCATCCGGCCGACGGCGGCGGCGTCGAGGATGTCGGTCGTGAAGTCGAGGGCGCCGGCCAGCCCGTCGGGGCCGTGCACCAGCTCCAGGGTGAGGTCGAGCTTGGCCGCGCCCCGGTCGACCGGGACGGCGGTGCCGGTGACGGGGCCGAGCCGCAGGGTGTCGAGGTTCCAGTCGTTGAAGCTGAACATGGCCTGGAACAGCGGGGTGCGGTTGAGCTCCCGCTCCGGGTGCAGCTCCTCCACCAGCCGGCCGAACGGGACGTCCTGGTGCTCGTACGCGCCGAGGGCGTCGGTGCGGACCCGGTCGAGCAGCTCGGTGAAGCCCGGGTCGCCGGTGAGGTCGGCCCGCAGGACCAGGGTGTCGAGGAAGAAGCCCACCACGTCCCGGACTTCGGGGCGGCCCCGGCCGGCGACCGGGGTGCCGACGCCGAAGTCGGCCTGCCCGCTCCAGCGTCCGAGCAGCACCTGGTAGGCGGCCAGAAGGGTCATGAACAGGGTCGCGCCGTGCGCCCGGCCGAGCTCCTCCAGCCGGGCCGTCAGCTCGGGGCCGACGGTGAAGGCGACCGAGTCGCCGGCGCCGGTGCGCACCGCCGGCCGCGGCCGGTCGGTGGGCAGCTCCAGGGTCGGCAGGCCGGCCAGCCGCTCCCGCCAGTGGGCGAGCTCCGCGGCCGGTCCGTCGCCGCCCAGTCGCTCGCGCTGCCAGCGCGCGAAGTCGGCGTAGCGGACCGGGAGTTCGGGCAGCGCCGCGCCGTCGTGGCAGGCCTGCAGGTCACGGACCAGCAGCCCGGCCGACCAGCCGTCCGCGACGGTGTGGTGCAGCGCCAGCAGCAGCACGTGCTCGGCCGCGCCGATCCGCCAGAGCACGGCCCGGAACAGCGGCCCGCCGACCACGTCGAACGGCACCCGGGCCTCCTCGCGCAGCGCCCGCTCGGCCTCGGCGGCGGAGCCGGCCGCCCGGACGTCCAGCCCGGCCCAGCCGGGGCGGATGTCCTGCGTCAGCACGCCGTCGGCCAGCGCGAACCGGGTGCGCAGCACCTCGTGCCGGGCCACCAGGGCGTCCAGCGCGGCGGCCAGCCGGGCCTCGTCCAGCGGACCGGTCAGCCGCCAGGCCACCGGGATCGTGTACGCGACGCCGGCCTCCTCCAGGCGGTCCAGGAACACCAGCCGCTCCTGCCCGAAGGAGGCGGGCAGCCCGGTGTCGCCGGTGCCGCGCCGGATCGGTCCGTCCGCGGCCGGGCCGCTGCCGGCGTCGTCGAGCAGTTTGGCCAGCCCCGAGATGGTGCGGGCGGTGAAGAGGTCACGGAAGGTCAGCTGCCGGCCGGTCCGTTCGGCGACCGCGCCGACCACCCTGATGGCCAGCAGCGAGTGCCCGCCGAGATCGAAGAAGTCGTCCTCCGCGCCCGGCTCGTCGACACCCAGCACCTCCGACCAGACGGCGGCCAGCTCCCGCTCCAGCCCGGCGGCCGGACGGCGCCCGCGCCCGGCCGGGGTGTGCACCGGCGCGGGGAGGGCGGCCCGGTCCACCTTGCCGTTGCGGGTGAGCGGCAGTTCGTCGAGCACCACCACGGCGGACGGCACCAGGTAGGCGGGCAGCCGCTCGGCGAGGAAGCCGGCCAGCCCGTCCAGCGCGGCGCGGTCGCCGACCGCGTAGGCGACCAGGGCGAGCGCGCCGCTGCGGTCCGGCCGGGCCACCACCACGGTGTCCCGCACCGCCGGGTGACGGCGCACCGCGCCCTCGACCTCGCCCGGCTCGACCCGGAAGCCGCGCACCTTGACCTGGCCGTCGGCCCGGCCGACGAACTCCAGCCGGCCCCGGGCGTCCCAGCGCACCAGGTCGCCGGTGCGGTAGACCCGGGCGCCGGGCGGGCCGAACGGATCCGGCAGGAAGCGCTCGGCGGTGCGGCCCGGCGCGCCCGCGTACCCCCGGGCCAGACCGGCGCCGCCGAGCAGCAGCTCGCCGACCACCCCGACCGGGACCGGCCGCAGCCGCTCGTCCACCACGTACGCGGTGGTGTTGTCCACCGGCCGGCCGATCGGCACCCCGGCGGCGCCGCGGTCACGGCCGTCCACCAGGTGCCAGGTGCCGAAGGTGGTCGACTCGGCCGGGCCGTACATGTGCAGCAGCCGGTCCGGGCCGCCCGCCTCGGCGAGCAGCGCGCCCACCGCCAGCGGGTCGGCCGCCTCGCCGCCGAACAGCACCGTCCGCAGCGCGGCCAGCGCCCGCGGGCGCTCCCGGACGACCTGGTTGAACAGCGCGGTGGTGAGGAACAGCGTGGTGACCCGGTGCCGCTCCAGGTGCCCGGCCAGCGCGTCCGGCGACAGCACCACGTCCGGCGGGGTGACCACCAGGGCCGCCCCGGCCACCAGCGTGGCCCACACCTCGAAGGTCGCCGCGTCGAACACCGGGCTGGCCGCGAGTGCCACCCGGTCCTCCGGTCCGAGCGCGAGGTGGCTGCCCGCGCGGACGGTGCGCACCAGCGCCCGGTGGCTGATCGCCACGCCCTTGGGCCGCCCGGTGGAGCCGGAGGTGTAGACCAGGAAGGCGAGGTGGTCCGGGCCGACGGCCACTTCCGGCGCGGTGTCGGGGAGCCGGTCGATCGTGGCCGCCTCACGGGCCAGGTCGACCACCCGGCAGCCCAGCGCCGGGCGCCCGGCGTCGCCGATCAGCAGCCGGGCACCGCTCTCCGCGAGCAGGTGGCGGCTGCGCTCCGCCGGCTGGTCGGCGTCCAGCGGCAGGTAGGCGGCGCCGGCCTTGAGCACCGCGAGCTGCGCGGCCACCAGCTCGGCGCCGCGCGGCAGGCTGACGGCCACCACGGTCTCCGGGCCGGCGCCGAGTGAGATCAGGTGGTGGGCGAGCCGGTTGGCCCGCGCGTCCAGGTCGGCGTACGTCCAGACGACCGGGCCGTCCACCAGGGCCGGGCGTTCGCCCTGGGCGGCGGCCCGGTCGGCGACCAGCCGGTGCAGCGGGAGCGGCTCGATCGGGGGCCGGGGGGCGGTGCCCGCCGCCACCAGCCGGGCCGCCTCCGCCGGGTCCAGCAGGTCCCAGTCGCCGAGCCGCCCGTCCGGCCGCTCGGCGATCGCCAGCAGCAGCCGGCCGAAGCCGGCGGCGAGCCGCTCGACCGTGGCGGCGTCGAAGAGGTCCGTCGCGTACTCGAACAGGCCGGTGCAGCCGCCGTCGGCCGCCCGGTCCACGAACAGAGTCAGGTCGAACTTGGCGGTCCGCCAGCCGAGCGGGAGCTCCTCGGCGGCGAGCCCGGGCAGCCGCAGCGCGGCGGTGGCGTCGCGCAGCGCGAACATGGTCTGGAACACCGGGTTGCGGCTCAGGTCGCGGTCCGGCCGCAGCTCCTCCACCACCCGCTCGAACGGCACGTCCTGGTGGTCGTACGCGCCGAGGACGGCCTCCCGGACCCGGCCGAGCAGCTCGTCGAGGGTGGGGTCGCCGGCCAGGTCGGCCCGCACCGCGAGGGTGTTGGCGAAGAAGCCGACCACGTGCTCCAGTTCGGCGTGCGCCCGTCCGGCGGCCGCCGTGCCGACGGCGAAGTCCCGCTGCCCGCTCCACCGGCCCAGCAGCACCTGGAACACCGCCAGCAGCAGGGTGTGCAGGGTGGTGGAGCCGTCCCGGGCGAGCTGTTCCAGGGTGCGCAGCGCCTCCTGGGGGAGCGCGAACCGCAGGGTGGCGCCGTCGGTGCCCAGGACCGCCGGGCGGGGCCGGTCGGTGGGCAGCTCCAGCACCGGGACGCCGGTCAGGGTCGCGCGCCACCAGGCCAGCCGGTCGGCCAGCCGGGCCGGGGTGAGCTCGGCGCGCTGGTGGCGGGCGAAGTCCGCGTAGCGCACCGGCGGCAGCGGCGGGGTGCCGCCCGCGTACAGTTCGCCCAGCTCGCGGGCGATGACGCCGAGCGACCAGCCGTCGGCGACCAGGTGGTGCAGCACCAGCAGCAGGACGTCTTGCCCGGGGAGCCGGAACAGCACGGCCCGCCAGGCCGGGCCGGCGGCGAGGTCGAAGGGCCGGCGCAGCTCGGCGGCGGCGAGCTCCTCGTCCCACTCCCCGGCCTCGGCGAGGCGCAGGTCCACCACCGGCTCGGGGCCGATCACGGGCGGCCGGTCCCCGCCGGGGAAGCGGGTGCGCAGGGCGTCGTGCCGGGCCGCCAGCCGCTCCAGCGAGCCGCGCAGCAGCGTCGGGTCGAGCCGGCCGGCCACCCGCCAGGCGATCGGGATGACGTAGCCGGGGCTGTCGGGGTGCAGCTCGTGCAGGAACAGCAGCCGCTCCTGACCGGACGAGGCGACCACCGGCTCGTCGTCGCCGCCCCGGGTGAGCGCCGGGCGGGCGGGGCCGGTGCCCGCGCCGGCGCCGGTGCCGGCACGTTCGAGTGCGGCGGCCAGCCCGGCGACGGTCGGCGCCTCGAACAGGTCGCGCAGCGCGACATCGGCGCCCAGCTCCTCGCGCAGCCGGGCGATCAGCCGCACCGCCAGCATGGACTGGCCGCCGAGTGCGAAGAAGTCGTCGTCGGCGCCGATCCGGTCCACGCTGAACAGCGCCGCCCACACCGCCGCCAGCCGCTCCTGCAGCCCCGGCGCCGGCGCCCGGTACGGGATGGCCAGCTCGGGCCGGTCCGGGGCGGGCAGAGCACGGCGGTCGAGCTTGCCGTTGGGCGTCAGCGGCAGCGCGTCCAGCAGCACGAAGGCGGACGGCACCATGTAGCCGGGCAGCCGGGCGGCCAGGCCCTCGCGCAGGTCGCCGACGTCCAGGCCGTCGCCGACCGCGTACGCGACGATCCGCTGCTCGGCCGCCGAACCGGCGGCCACCACCACGGCCGTGCGCACCCCCGGCAGCTCGTGCAGGACGGCCTGGATCTCGCCCAGCTCGACCCGGTTGCCGCCGAGCTTCAGCTGGTCGTCGGCCCGGCCCAGGAACTCGGCCACGCCCGGCCGGTGCCAGGCCGCCAGGTCGCCGCTGCGGTACATCCGGCCCCCGGGCTCGCCGTACGGGTCGGGCAGGAAGCGCTCCGCGGTCAGGCCCGGCTGCCCCAGGTAGCCGCGGGCGAGCTGGACGCCGGACAGGAACAGCTCACCGGTGCCGTCGTCGGGGACCTGACGCAGCTGCGGGTCGAGGATGTGCATCCGGCTGTTGTCGACGGCCGCGCCGATCGGCACCGACCGGCCCGGCCACTCGGGCCGGCACTGCCAGGCGCTGACCTCGATGGTCGTCTCGGTCGGCCCGTACAGGTTGTGCAGCTCGATGTGCGGCAGCAGGCGCAGCACCCGGTTCTGCAGGTCGGTCGGCAGCTCCTCGCCACTGGTCAGCACCCGGCGCAGGCCCAGGCAGTCCGCCACCCCGCGCTCGCCGGCGAACAGGCCGAGCATGGTGGGGATGAAGTGCACGGTGGTGATCCCGCGGCGCTGGATCAGCTCGACCAGGTAGCTCCCGTCCCGGTGCCCGCCCGGCCGGGCGATCACCAGCCGGGCCCCGACGGTCAGCGGCCAGAACAGCTCCCACACCGAGACGTCGAAGGCGTACGGGGTCTTCTGCAGGACCCGCTCGTCGGGCGTCATCCCGTACTCGTGCTGGCCCCAGCGCAGCCGGTTGCACACGCTCAGGTGCTCGACCACCACGCCCTTGGGCTTGCCGGTGGAACCGGAGGTGAACATCACGTAGGCGGGGTTGCGCCCGTCGACCGGCACGCCGCACGGGCCGTCCGCCGCCCCGGCGGTGTCGTCGGTGACGCCGTCGAGGAGCACCTCGGGAAGCTCCGTGCCGAGGTCGAGCGCCGGGTCCAGGCCGGGCCCGCGGACCAGGGCCACCGGCGCGGTCCGGTCGACCATCGAGGCGAGCCGGTCGGCCGGCAGCTCCAGGTCCAGCGGCAGGTACGCCGCACCGCTCTTGAGGATCCCCAGCAGCGCCACCACCAGCTCCGGGGAGCGCTGTGCCCCGACCGCGACCACCCGCTCCGGCCCGGCGCCGAGCGCGCGCAGCCGGTGGGCCAGCCGGTTCGCCCGGCGGTCCAGTTCCCGGTAGGACACCTCCACGCCCTCGAACTCCAGGGCGACCGCGTCGGGACTGCGCCGGGCCTGCGCCTCGACCAGTCCGTGCACCGTGCTCGTCATCGCTGCTCCCCCTTCGGTGCCTCGGTCTTCAGCGCCTCGGCCACGTCCTCGCCGCTCATCGCGGCGATCTCCCGGATCAGTTGCTCCTCGACGGCGGTGGCGAAGCGCGCCACCGTCGGGCGTTCGAACAGGGCGCGCACGCCGATGTCGCAGCCGAACGCGGTGCGCATCCGAATGGCGACCCGGGTGGCGAGGAGGGAGTGGCCGCCGAGGTCGAAGAAGTTGTCGTGGATGCCGATCCGGTCGAGCTGGAGGACTTCCTGCCAGACCTGCGCGATG
>NZ_JBFBDO010000051.1:0-56720 GCF_040683335.1 Kitasatospora sp. NPDC093806 | reverse complement strand
AGGTAGCGGGCGTGCGGGCGCGGGGACTCCTCGGAGTGGGAGATCGCCCGGCCGGAGGTCATCAGCCCGAGTTCGCGCGGGCGCACCGTCTGGAGATTGCCCAGGCTGTCGCGGTGCAGCACCTCGCCGGCGTGCAGCCAGCTCACCGTCTGCAGGCCCATGTGCGGGTGCGGCGGGACCTGCATCCCCGGCTCGTCCGCGATGTCGTCCGGGCCGTAATGGTCGACGAAACACCAGGCCCCCACCATCCGCCGCCCCAGATTGGGCAGCAGCCGCCGTACCACCGTGCTCTCGCCGAGCTGCACCCGGCGGGCGGTCAGCAGGTCGCGGACCGGGCCGGTGTCGGCCTCGCCGCCGCACTGGGTCGGGGTGGGCTTGAGGTCGAGGTTGCTCATGGCGCGGGTCCACCACCGTACGGGTCGGGGTCGGGTCGGACGCCGTCCCACCGCCCGGGGAGCGTCCGCAACGATCCTCCGCCAGGGCGCGCCGTTCCTCCACCCGGGCGGGCCGTTAGACGGGCCCGGCCGGGTGGCGGAGACGCGGTGGCTCAGTGGGCGCAGGCCCACCAGGCGTCGGCGGTGGCCCCGTCGGCGAGGGCGCGCAGCTTGGCGACCGCCTCAGCGGGGTCCTCCGCGCCGTACACCGCCGAGCCCGCCACGAAGACGTCCGCGCCGGCCTCGGCGCAGCGCTCGATGGTGCTCGCCGAGACGCCGCCGTCCACCTGGAGCCACAGCTCCAGGCCGTGCTTGGCGATCAGCTCCCGGGTGCGGCGGATCTTCGGCAGCATGATGTCCAGGAACGCCTGGCCGCCGAAGCCCGGCTCGACGGTCATGATCAGCAGCATGTCCAGCTCGGGCAGCAGGTCCTCGAACGGCTCGATCGGCGTGCCCGGCTTGAGCGCCATCGAGGCGCGGGCGCCCTTGGCCCGGATCTCGCGGGCGAGCCGGACGGGCGCGGCGGCGGCCTCGGCGTGGAAGGTCACCGAGCCGGCGCCGGCCTCCACGTACTGCGGGGCCCAGCGGTCCGGGTCCTCGATCATGAGGTGGCAGTCGAGCGGGATGTCCGTGGAGCGGGCCAGCGACTCGACGATCGGCACGCCGAGCGTCAGGTTCGGCACGAAGTGGTTGTCCATCACGTCGACGTGCAGCCAGTCGGAGCCCCGCACGGCCTCGGCCTCCTCGGCGAGCCGGGCGAAGTCCGCGGACAGGATGCTGGGGTTGATCTGCGCCATGGGGCCTGTTACCTCTTCTTGCCTTCGTGCCGAGGGTGGTGGCGTCCGCACGCGGGCGCCTCGGCCCATCATCTCGCGCCCCGTCGGCGGCGTGTCACCACCGAGACCTCCGCGTGACCGTCATCACACCCCGGGCGGGGTTATCGTGACCGCCGCCGTGGTCATCAGCCTTGTACGACAAGTCCCGTACGGCGCGGCAACGGCGCACGCCCGTCCGCACGCACGTCCGCACGCCCCGATTCCCTCTCCCCCGCGCGCGCCGCGCGCCTCCGAGGAAGGTCCTCCGTTGGCCGATCTGGTCCACCCCGCCCGGGCCCTGTGGTGGCTCTTCGAACCCGTGCACGCCGTCACCTACTTCACGCCCGAGGGCAGCGCCGCGTTCGAGGCGGTGGGCCTGCGCGGCGCCGCGCGCAGCTACTTCGGCGGCCGCGCCGCCCCGCTCGGCCCGGTGGACGCCCCGCCGGTGATCGCCGCGTTCTTCAACTTCGCGCCCGCGCCGATCGAGCGCGCCCTGCCCGCGATCTGGAAGCTGGCCGACCCGGACGCCGCGCTCGCCGCCCGCATCGAGGGCGCCTCGGCGGCCCTGGAGCGCCTGCTGGAGCACGTGGACCCGCGACAGGTCGAGCTGGTGACCGACCTGCTGGAGGACGTCGTCACCCGGCTCGACTGCGCCGGCCGCGTCCTGGCCGCCGCCAACGCCGCCCTCCCCCGCCCGGCCGGCCTGTACGGGCGGCTCTGGCAGGCCGCCACCGTGATGCGCGAGCACCGCGGCGACGGGCACGTCGCCGCCCTGGTCTCGGCCGGGCTCGACGGCTGCGAGGCCCTGGTGGTGCGCTGCGCCCTGGACGCGCGGCGCGAGGCGCTCCAGCCGATGCGCGGCTGGACCGACGAGGAGTGGGACGGGGCCACCGCGCGGCTGGTCGAACGGGGCTGGCTCACCGAGCGCGGCACCATCACCGAGTGCGGCCGGCTCCGGCACCAGGCTCTGGAGGCCGCGACCGACCTGGCCGCCGCCCGGGTCTGGGAGGGCCACCCGCGCGCCGCGCTCGACCGGCTCGCCGCGGCGCTCAAGCCGATCTCCACGCTCTGTCGCACCGCACTGCCCCCGATCAACCCGATCGGCCTCCCGGCTGCCCTCGCCTGACCGCCACCGGCCCCGGCCGCCGTCGGCCGGGGCCGCTCACTCCTTCTCCGTCCCCTTTTTCCCATCCCCTTCCCCTTCCCCCTCCCCCGACCGGAAGGCGAGTCGCTGCTTCGCGGTCCGCCCCCGGCTCTCCACCGGCACCACCCCGGTCGCACCCGCCAGCCCGAACGGCGGCATGTCGAAGTACACGCTCTCGTACGACCCCTCCGGCACGATGTAGGTCTCGTGCCAGAGCCCGACGTGCCCGCGCATGCGGCCGTCCTTCAGCTTCCGGTTGGCGATCTTCCAGACGCGGTGGTGGAAGGCGTCCGGCGCGGTCGCGTACCGGTAGAGCTTCTCCTTGGACTCCCAGTACTGGACGACGTAGTAGGTGCGCGGCGAGGCGGTCAGCAGGATCCGCCCGCGCAGCCCGCGCTCCGGTTCCTTCGCCAGCTCGTACAGCATCCGGAACATGGCCAGCATCATCGGCCCCCACTGGTGGACGGCCCAGAACCGGTTGATCCGCATCCCGATGAGCAGGACCACGGTGTCCCCGGTGGCGGCCGCGGTGGTGAAGCCCGGAGTCGGTTTCGCGAACACGTCTACCCCCAGCGTTCTCGGCTCTCCCGGCCCTCCGAACCCGCCCGCCGAACCGATTACCCGCGAGTAGGAGGGTCGATGTAATCGGCGATTACATCAGTGCGCACCCACCCGGTCAACCCTCCGCGCACCACCAAATCCCCTTACCTCAGCCGGGGTTGGCAGCCGGACCGGCGATCCCCCGGCCGAACGCGTCCAGCACCTGCCCGGCCACCTCCTCCGCCTTCTCGGCCGGCAGGTACCCGTCCACGATCATCTGCACCAGGCCGTAGACCAGCGCCTGCCCCGCCAGCCCCACCAGTCCCGGATCCCCCGCCTTCAGCAGCCCGGCCTCCTGGTCGGCGACGATCACCTCGGTGTACGCCCGGTCGAGCCCGGACAGCCGCTCCCGCAACTCCGGCTGCGGCGACGGCGCGAACACCCGCGACCGCACCAGCGCGAACCGGTGCGGGTACCGGATCGCGTACCGGACGAACCCCAGCCCGATCGCCCGCAACACCGCCCGCTCCCGCCCCGCCCCCTCCCCGGCTCCTGCCGTGCTCCGGTCCACCTCCGCTCGCTGCCACGCCTCGAAGTCCGCCAGCACCCGGTCCGCCACCGCCGTCAGCAACGCCCGCCGGTCCGCGAAGTGCCGGAACGGCGCCCCCGCCGAAACCCCGGCCCGCCGCGCCACCTCCCGCATGGAGAGCTTCTCCACCCCCTCCTCGTCCACCAACTCGAACGCCACCCCCACCAACGCCTCAGCCAACGCCCCATGGTGGTACCTCCCCCGCCCCACCCCGGCCTGCTCCGTCATGCCCGAAGAGCTATCACAGGACCGGCAGCACCGGGTTACCGTTCGCGGGGCTCACCCGGCCGATGTCGCGCTGCGGCTCCCCTGTCCCGCGTCGGTGCCCGCCTCCGCGCCCGCGTCCGGGGTCCCCGGGCGGGTGCGCTCGGCCCAGGCGGCGATCGGGGGGCCGGCCAGGCCCAGGGCGGCGAAGAACACGCCGAGGAGCAGCCAGCCCGAGTGGCCGAGCGCGAGGACCGCCCCGGTCAGGACCAGGGGGGCGAGGGCTTGGCCCGCGTTGAAGCCGATGCCGAAGAAGCCCTGGTACTGGCCCTGGGCGTGGTCGGGCGCGAGGGTGAAGCCGAGCGTGTAGCCGCCCGAGGACTCCCACACCTCGCCGACGCTGTGGATGCACACGGCCAGGACGGCGAGGACCGGCGCGACCCAGGCGGGGACGTCGGCCGTCAGCGCCATCAGCGGGCAGCTGACGAGGAAGAGCAGCCCGGCCAAGCGGAAGGCGCGGCCGCCCTGTCGCGGGGTCTCCACCTTGGCGCCGAGCCGGCTCTGCAACAGGACGCAGACACCGCTGTTGACGGCGTAGACCACCGCCACCGTCCAGCGCGGGGCGTCCGTGTGGGCGCTGAGCCAGATCGGCAGGAGCAGGGAGACGGTCTGGTACTGCAGGCCCATGGCGCTGTAGAGCGCGACGAAGGACACGTACGGCCGGTCGGCCAGCACGGACCACCGGCGGTGCTCCTCGGGCCGGGGCAGCGGCCGGTAGTTCGGGACGCCGACCAGCCCGACGATCCCGGCACCGGCGAAGCTCGCGGCGTTGGCGAGGATCAGCGCGGTGTACGCGGCGCGGGTGTCGATCTGGATGGCGAAGGCCGCGCCCAGGGTGCCCACGACGACGCCGAGGTTGACCCAGGTGCGGAGCCTGGCCCGGAACGCGGCCGGACGCTCACCGGACGCCCGGGCGACGACCGCACCACCCGCGGCACCGGCCGCCGTGGCCCCCAGCCGGTCCAGCGTGGCGACGATCGTGAACGCGAGCCAGCTGTCGATGAAGACGAACGCCGCCATCGTGACGGCCTGCACGGCGACCGCCACCAGCCAGACCGTCCGCGCCCCGTACCGGTCCGCCAGGTTCCCCGCCGGTATGCCGGCCGCCAGACCACACAGCCCGGCGATCGTCAGCCCCACCCCCACCTGTGCGGCGGGCAGGTGCACGACGAGCGTGAAGTAGAGGATGGCAGCGGTGTTGAAGAGCCCGTTCCCCACCCTGCTGACAAAACTGGCAATGATCAACGCCCGCTGCGGCCCGACCTCCGCCCCCGCGGTCCCCCCTACCCCGGCCCCCGTCATGCCCCCACCCCCGTCATGATCATGCCGCCCAGGCTAACAGCGGCTCCCAACAGCGGTTGTGAGGGGTTCCGCGGGCCCCGGTGCGCACCGGGGCCCGCGCGGCGACAGGGGGTGGGCTACCAGGCGTAGTCCTCCGGGGCGGGCTTGTGGCCGGGGAAGAGGTCGTCGAGGCGGGCGAGGAGGTCGTCGTCGAGCTTGACGTCGAGGGCGTGGACGGCGGCGTCGAGGTGGGGGATGGTGCGGGGGCCGATGATGGGGGCGGTGACGGCCGGGCGGCTGAGCAGCCAGGCGAGGGCGAGGTCGGCGGGGTGTTCGCCGAGTTCGGCGGCGAGGTCCTCGTAGGCCTGGATGCGGGGGCGGTTGGCGTCGAGGATCTCGCCGGCGTGGGTGAGCGCGCCGCGGACGAGGGTGCCCTCGCGCTCCTTGCGGAGGGCACCGCTGAGGACGCCGCTGCGCAGCGGGGACCACGGGAGCAGGCCGAGGCCGTAGTGCTCGATGGCGGGGATGACTTCCAGTTCGATGGTGCGGTCGAGCAGGTTGTAGAGGGACTGTTCGCTGACCAGGCCGAGGAAGTGCCGGGCGCGGGCGGCCTCCTGGGCCTGGGCGAGGTGCCAGCCGGCGAAGTTGCTGGAGCCGACGTAGATGATCTTGCCCTGGGCGACCAGCACCTCCATCGCCTGCCAGATCTCCTCCCACGGCGTGTCCCGGTCGATGTGGTGCATCTGGAACAGGTCGATGTGGTCGGTGCCCAGGCGGCGCAGGCTGGCCTCGACGGAGCGGCGGATGGCGAGGGCGGAGAGTCTGCCCTCGTTCGGCCAGTCGCCCATCGGGGCGTAGGCCTTGGTGGCGAGCACGGTCCGTTCGCGGCGGCCGCCGCCCCGGGCGAACCAGCGGCCGATGATCTCCTCGGTGCGGCCCTTGTGGTTGCCCTCGGCATCGCGGCCGTAGCCGTTGGCGGTGTCGAAGAAGTTGATGCCCCGCTCGTGGGCGCTGTCCATGATCAGGTGGGCGTCGGACTCCTCGGTATGCGGGCCGAAGTTCATGGTGCCCAGGCAGAGTCGGGAGACGGTCAGGCCGGTGCGGCCGAGGTGGGTGAACTCCATGGGCCCCACCCTCTGCCGCACCGGGCGTGGTGTCCAGCACATTAGGGATCAGGTGACGCGGACGTGTGCGCTGCGGTCAGCGGACGTGCGCGGTGCGGTCATACGGGTGTGGCGGCGGTTCAGCGGCCGTGGGTGGCGAACTTCCGCACGGCGAGCGGGCCGCAGAGCAGCAGCAGCGCGGCGCACCAGAGCAGGGTGACCGGGACGGCGTGCTGCATCGGCCACGCGGTGCCGGGGGCGGACGGGTTGCCGAACAGGTCGCGGCCGGCCTGGACGACGGCGCTCATCGGGTTCCAGTCGGCGACCGCCCGCAGCCAGCCCGGCATCCCGCCGGTGGGCACGAAGGCGTTGGTGACCATCGCCAACGGGAAGACCGCCACCGCGAGTTGCCCGGCCGCTTCCTCCTTGCCGACGGCCAGGCCGAGCAGCAGACCCACCCAGGTCATGGCGAACCGGAAGAGCAGCAGCAGCCCGAACGCCCCTGCGGCGTCGGCGAGTCCGCCCCGGATCCGCCAGCCGACGGCCAGCCCGACCCCGGCCAGCAGCGCCAGGACGACCACGCTGACCAGCAGGTCCGCGAGCGTCTGGCCGAGCAGCAGGCCGGTGCGGGAGACCGGCATCGAGCGCAGCCGGTCGGTGATGCCGCGCCCGACGTCGCGGGCGGCGCCGACCATGGTGGGCATGATGCCGTTGACGGCCACCATGGCGAACAGGCCGGGCATCAGGAACTCCCGGTAGCCGGAGGCCTGGGCGCCGGAGCCGCCGAGACCGCCGGGACCGCCAGGGTCTCCGGGGACGGTGATGGCGCTGCCGAAGACGTAGCCGAAGACCACCACCATCACCACCGGCACGCCGAGCGAGGCGGCGAGCAGCCCGGGCGAGTGGCGGTAGGCGAGGAGGACGCGGAGCGTCGACGACCAGGTGTCGGCGACGAGGCGGGCGAGGCGACCGGGCGAGGCGGGCCGTGCCCCGGCGACAAGAACGGCGGACATCAGGCGGCCCTCCCAGCGGTGGCGATGGTGGCGTCGGAAACCTGGGGCTCGCCCCCGGTGAGCGCGAGGAACACGTCATCGAGCGACGGCGGACTGAGCGCGGCGTCCCGGGCCACCACCCCCACCGCGTCCAACTCCCGGACCAGCCTGGGCAACAGCACCTCCACGCCCGGTCGCGAGACCACCGAGACGGTCCGCGCGTCCTGGTCCACCAGGACGTCGCCCGACTCGGCCAGCGCGGCCAACACCACGGCCGCCTCACCGAGTTGATCAGCGTCGGCGAGGGTGACCGAGACCCGGGTGCCGATCGCCGCCTTGAGCCGCGTCGGCGGTCCGGTGGCGATGGCGGTGCCGTGGTCGATCACGACGACGGTGTCGGCGAGCCGGTCGGCCTCCTCCAGGTACTGGGTGGTGAGCAGCACGGTGGTGCCGGACTGCGCCAACTCCCGTACCGAGTACCAGATCTGCTGCCGGCTGCGCGGGTCCAGGCCGGTGGTGGGCTCGTCCAGGAACAGCACCGGCGGGGCGGTGACCAGGCTGGCGACCAGGTCGAGCCGGCGCCGCATGCCGCCGGAGTAGGTGCGGACGAGGCGGTCGGCGGCGTCGGCGAGGCCGAAACGGTCGAGCAGTTCGTCGGCGCGGGTCCGGGCGGCGCGGGCGCCGAGGTGGTGGAGCCGGCCGAGGAGGTGCAGGTTGTCGCGGCCGGTGATGCCCTCGTCGACGGCGGCGTGCTGGCCGGCCAGGCCGATGCTGCGGCGGACGGCGTCGGGTGCGCGGACCACGTCGTGCCCGGCGACGCGGGCGGTGCCGCGGTCGGGGGCGGCCAGCGTGGCGAGCACGCGGACGGCGGTGGTCTTGCCGGCGCCGTTGGGGCCGAGCAGGCCGCAGACGGTTCCGGCCGGGACGGTCAGGTCGAGTCCGCGCAGGGCGCGGGTGGTGCCGAAACGCTTCTCCACCCCCGTCATCTCGACGGCGACGTCCGCGACGTCCTCGGCATGTGCGGCATAGGTCCAGGCGGTATCGGACATGGCTCTGCCTTCCCCTCACTAGGTACAGCGTACGTAGAAGTGAACGTGAACGCATCGTACTACGTACGCCGTACGTATCTAATATGGGAGACCGAGGTGATCAACCAGTGCCGTCCAGCAAGTCCCCGTCCAACGACCCCGCGCCGATGTCCGCCGAGGTCCCCGAGCTGATCTGGCTCCGCCCCGAGCGCACCGGCCGCGGCCCCCGCCCGGCCCACAGCCGCGCCTCGATCGCCGCCGCTGCCATCGTCATCGCGGACGCGGAGGGCCTGGACGCGGCCTCCATGCGCCGGGTGGCGGCCGCGCTGGGCGCGGGCACGATGTCGCTCTACAACTACGTCCCGAAGAAGGAGCACCTGCTCGACCTGATGCTGGACGCCGTCGCCGGCGAGTACGACTACGCCCCGCTCGCCCCGACCGGCGACTGCCGCGCCGACCTCCGCCGGCTCGCGCACACCCAGCTGGCCGCGATGCGCCGCCACCCCTGGGTCCCCGCCCTGGTGATCGCCCGCCCCGGCATCGGCCCCAACGCGCTGCGCTACACCGACCACTTCCTCGCCGTCACCGAGCCCAGCGGCCTGGACGGCGCCACCCGGCTGGAGGCGATGGCGCTGTTCAACGGGTTCGTCTGCCAGTACGCGCAGTACGAGCGCACGGCGGTGGCCGGCGCCAAGTGGCAGGCGGAACTGGTCGGTTACCTCGCCCGGGCCGCCGGCAGCGGCGAGTACCCGCACCTGGCGGCCGCGTTCGCCACCGCCGCACCACCGCCGGCAGCCGACCAGGCGCCGGCCCCGGACGCCGCGTTCGACCGGGCGCTGGACCGCGTGATCACGGCCGTCCTCGCCCCACCGCTGCCGTAGCCGACGC
This sequence comes from Kitasatospora sp. NPDC093806, assembly GCF_040683335.1. Lineage (NCBI taxonomy): Bacteria > Bacillati > Actinomycetota > Actinomycetes > Kitasatosporales > Streptomycetaceae > Kitasatospora > Kitasatospora sp. NPDC093806. The sequence goes on along the minus strand of NZ_JBFBDO010000051.1, from coordinate 47,642 downwards.
TCCCCCACCCGACGGCGTCGCGTCCCACGGCCTCGCAGCGCCGACGGCAAGCGCCGACGGCAGTGGGGTGCCGCCCTCGACGGGTTCCGGCCGCCCGGCGTCCGCCCCGCCGCCGGAGCCGGAGCCGGAGCCGGAGCCGGCCGGGCTCAACTCAGCGACGATGCCCGCCGCGCCCGGACGGGGACGGCGGCGGGATGTCGACCGGCTGGGTGGTCAGGTACCAGGAGCCGCCCCCGTCGGACTCCCGGACGACCAGGAAGCCGGGGCGGGACAGACGCAGCGTCCGGCGGCCGTTACCCCCACCGAACACCACACCGTCATGCCCGGGGGTGCTGTCAGGCCAGGCGGGTGGGCGACAGTCGCAGTCGGGCCAGAACCGCAGGCACTGGCACAGGTAGCGGACCTCCCAATTGACGTCCGTCTGGAACTGGACGGTGAGCAACGCCGGGCCGCCGTCGTAGTGGAGCACCTCGTCACCGCGACCTCGGTGTTCCGGGGCGAGCGCGGTGGCGGCCGACAGCGGGACGACGCGGGTCGACCAGTGGTGGTGGTCGATGCTGTTGGACGCGGTGACGCGCAGGTGCGTGGCGTCCGCGGGAAGGTAGAGGCGGCCGTGGTAGCCGTCGACGACCGAGATCAGATGGTCGCCGGTGTCGGTCAGGTCCTCGGTGCGCGTCACGGGATGGATCGAGAAGAAGCCCGCACCGGGGGCGTCGGCTTCCAGCAGGGCAGGACGGCCGGGCTCGGGACGGTCGATGAGCACCTCGGTCGTCCCGTCGCCCGCACCCGTCGACACGTGGCGCTCGCCGGTACCGGCGAGCGCTCGCGGGCGGCCGGGGTCCTCGGCCGGCGGGAGCGCGTCAATGGGGACCGAACGGCCGTTGCGCCTGGCGTCGAGGCGGACCATGGCGGCGCGGCCGTCGTGCAGGGCGCTCAGCGCGTCGGATTCCGTGCCCGCCGCGCTGGCCCGGTCGTACGCCGCCAGCACCGCCCGGTACTCCTTCAGGACGGCCGGGGTGGCGTCGGTGCCGTCGACGTCGAAGTCCAGGGCGACCACCTCCTCCCCGAAGGCGGTCACCGACTCTTGGACCGCCGCAGACAGTTCCGGTGTGGTCGGCACCCCTGCGGTCTGTACCGCCGCAGGCTGCACTGCGGCGGCGGAGCGGCGCCGACGAACCATCGGGTACAGCGAGCCCAACCCCAGGCCGAGCAGAAAGCTCACCACGTAGCCGATCATGCCCGGGATTCTCGCACGGGCGTTCGCCGCTCAACCAGGGGTCTGGGCCCAGGGCCCATCCCGCCATTTTCTGTTATGCCAATTGACACACCATTAAATGCCGCCCTAGGGTCCTGCCCATGGACGAGGAGCGCAGAGGACGCGGTCGGCCCCGGAAGAACCCGGAGCAGCTCGCGCGATGGACGCCACCCGAAGGCTGGTCCCGCCTGGTCGCGTGGATCTCGCCCGAGGAGAAGAAGGCCCTGAAGCGGGTCGCCGTCGAGGCCGAGGTCTCGGTCGCGGACCTGGTCCGTGCGCTGGCGGGCGGCCTGGCGGCCGGCGCCATCACGCACGAGGAACTACTCGGTCACGTCAGAAAGGGCATGCAGGTCATGGAGAAGATCCCCACCCTCTTCGAGCGGGACGGCGACTTCCGGGTCGTCGACCGGCCGCGCGCCGACTGCGCGTGGGTGTTCGACGGCGAAGGAGCCCCCACCGAGAAGCTCGACGGGACCAACGTCCGCCTCACCGTCCGGGCCGGGCAGCTGGTCCGGGTCGAGAAGCGGCGCAACCCGAGCAAGCTGCAGAAGCAACAGGGCATCAAGGACGGCTGGTACGTCGACACCGCCGACGGCGCCACCGAGGACAAGTGGGTCCTGGCCGCCGCCCGCAACACCGACGTCACCGCCTGGCCGGACGGCGAGCACTCCTGCGAGGCGCTCGGCCCGCGCATCCAGGGCAACCCGCTGCGGCTGGACGACCACCGGTGCGTGCCGTTCAACCTGGAGGTGCCCGTCTACCAGGACGTGCCGCGCGACTACGCTGGCCTGCGTGACTACCTCGCCGACCTGGACAGCCGATTCACCCCCGGCACCCTGGCCGAGGGCATCGTGTTCCACCACCCGGACGGCCGCCGCGCCAAGATCAAGCGCAAGGACTTCCCGGCCGTCGCCTGACCGATCGCTTCCTCAGCGCTGACGGTCCCGTGGCCGGCTCCCGGGCACCAGCAGCCAGAGCAGCCACGCGCCCGTGCCGAGCAGCAGCATGTTGACGGCGATCTGCCACGGCAGTTCGCCGAAGCCGGTGTCCCAGCCGCCGAGCCAGGCCTCCAGCAGAGAGCCGGTCAGGTACCAGAGGCCGAAGTCCGCGACGACGGTCACCGCCCAGACCGCCATCGGATGCCAGCGCGGCCGGGGCACCGCGTGCACCAGCGCGAGCACGGCCGTGATGCCGACGGCGGTCGAGACGAAGCTCTCCTGGACGTGGTCGAGGTAGTTCCACGGCAGCAGGGAGCCGACCATCCAGATCAGCGCCATGCACCCGATGAACCGCACCAGCATCGCCGACGCCGGGTGCGGCGCGGACCGGGCGGGGGGCGGGGCGGCATACTGCCCGGCTGCCGTGGAGGCGGCTGCTCCAAGGGCCGCCGTCGGGTAGGCCGGCGCCTGCTGCCAGACCGGCTGCGGCACCTGCGGAGCGTGAACGGGCTGCCCCGTCTGCCCCGGCGCCATCGGCCCGGGCCCCACCGGCGGCGCGAACGCCCACACCTGCTCTGCGGGAGGACCCTGCGGCGGCACCTGTGGCGGCACCCGCACCGGCCCCAACGGCACGTCAGCCGCCGTCGGCGGCGGCCCGAACGCACCGAAGCCGGCCCCCGCGCCCGCTGCTGTCCCCGCCACCGACCCCAACGCCGCCAACACCTGCTCCGCCGACGGCCGCCCCGCCGGATCCTTCGCCAACAGCGCCGCCAGCAACGGCGTCAACGCCCCCGCCCGCACCGCCGGCCGCGGCTCCTTGGTCACCACGGCCACGCACAGCGCCCCGAAGGTGTCCCCGCTGAACGGCGTCTCGCCCTCCACCGCCGCGTACAGCGTCGCGCCCAGCGCCCACAGATCGTTGGCGGGCGCCGCCGGCCGGCCCTCCAACTGCTCCGGCGCCATGTACGCGGGCGTGCCGATGACCGCCCCGGTCCGGGTGAGCGCCGTGGTGGCATCCGCCATGTGGGCGATGCCGAAGTCCGTGAGGATGACCCGGTCGTCCATCAACAGGACGTTGTCCGGCTTGAGGTCACGGTGCACGATCCCGGCCGCGTGCGCCTGCTGCAACGCCTTGACCATCGCGACGCCGATCTCGGCGACCCGCGCGACCGGCAGCGCGCCGTCCCGGGCGATGGCCGCGGCGAGCGACATGCCCGTCACGAACTCCATCACGATGACGGGCGCGCCCTCGTGCTCGACCACGTCGTGCACGGTGATGATCCCCGGGTGGTTGAGCCGCGCGGCGGCCCGCGCCTCGCGCAGCACCCGCTGGACGAGCTGCTCGCGCTCGTCGTCCGTGACGCCCTGCGGCAGCAGCACCTCCTTCACCGCGACGTCCCGGCCCAGGGTGGTGTCCCAGCCCCGCCAGACCCGCCCCATGCCGCCCTGGCCGATCAGCTCCACGAGCTGGTAACGGCCCCCGATCAGTGCCCCGTTCACTGCTGCCACCCGGCACACCCTAGCGGCACCGCGTCACGCCGTTGGCGCCACGTCGTCAAAATCGTTTCCCCGCCCGGCCATCCACCTCGTACGGTGACTTGACCGACGATCTTGAACCCCTCCCCCGAAGGACCACCCACCATGCAGCAGCACCACGGCTGGGCCGATGAGGGCTTCGGCGCGGTCGCCGACGCCTTCGCCCGCAACTACGCCGACTTCCCCGAACTCGGCTCGGCCGTCACCGTCTTCTCCGAGGGCCGCAAGGTGGTCGAGCTCTGGGGCGGCGTCGCCGACGAACGCACCGGCCGCGCCTGGACGGCGGACACCCTCGTCCCCGTCTTCTCCTGCGCCAAGGCCCTGGTCTCCCTCTCCGCCCACCTGCTCGCCCAGCAGGGCCGGCTCGACCTGGACGCGCCGATCGCCCGCTACTGGCCCGAGTTCGCGCGCCACGGCAAGCAGGCGATCACCACCCGGATGGTGCTCGGCCACCGCGCCGGCATCCCCGTCCTCGACGCCTCCCCGTCCTTCGCCGACATCGCCGCCTGGACGCCGGTCATCCGCGCCATCGAGGCCCAGCAGCCGCTCTGGGAACCGGACACCACCTACGAGTACCACGGCCACGTGTTCGGCTTCGTCGTCGGCGAGGTGATCCGCCGCATCACCGGCTCCACCCCGGGCCGGTTCTTCCGCTCCGAACTCGCCGACCCCCTCTCCCTCGACGCCTGGCTCGGCCTTCCTTCTTCCCAACTCCCCCGCCTCGCCCGCCTCTCGGAGGCCGACGGCCGCCGCCCCATGCCCGGCCCCGAACACCTGCTGACCCGCATCGTCACCATGAACGGCGCCCTGGTCTTCCCCGGCCTGGACGAACCGCACGGCTGGAACGACCCCGACCTCCACGCCATCGAACTCCCCGGCGCGGGCGCCATCGCCTCCGCCACCGGCCTCGCCCGCCTCCTCGCCGCCACCGTCACCGGCCTCGCCGGCACCTCCCCCTCCCTCTCCCCCCTCCTCACCCCCGCCACCATCGTCGACGCCACTCGCGAACTCTCCTCCGGCGCCGGCTTCCTGGGCTTCGACATGGGCGCCCGCTGGGGCTCCGGTTTCCTCCTCCCCTCCCCCACCTTCCGCCCCATGCTCAGCCCCACCAGCTTCGGCAACGACGGCGCCGGCGGCCAGTTCACCTTCGCCGACCCCACCCACGCCGTCACCTTCGCCTACACCGCCAACCGCATGATCGGCCACGGCGACCCCCGCGCCAACAACCTCATCGCGGCCCTCGCCACCTCCCTGCCCCGCTGACCCCACCCCGGCCGAGCGGACTACCGGGGCGTCACCCTCGGCCCGCTCGGCCGGCCGCTGCCCGGGTCGACGGTGAACACCGCGATCTCCTTCTCCGTGGTCACCGTGATCCGGCCCTCCTCGGACCACTCGGCACCCTTGAAGTAGCCGCGCCCGTCACCCTTCCCCCACACGCCCAGGTCCCAGTGCCGGGCGGACCGTCCGACGCCGGTCAGCAGTTCCACCCGGTAGACCGGATCGATCGAGAACCCGGTGTCGGTCACGGTCAACACCCGCTCCGGGTAGCCCGGTTCCGCCGTCCGTGCGACCACCGGCCCGTCCCCGCCGCCGAACACCACCGCCCCGAACGCGATCGGCACCCCGACGAACCCGAGGCCCACCAGCACCACCGCACACCCGATCTGCGACCACTTCGTCCGGAACTCGAACTCGACCACCACGGACACCACGACCAACACGACCGCCGCCCCGACCAACAGCACCGGATGGTTGAGCCAACGCTCGACCACCACCAACCCACCCGACCGCGAGGCCTGATACCCCGGCAGATACGCAAGAAGCGCCACCGCCCCCAGCCCCCTGAGCCACCACGCAACCCACCTACGCCGCTTCGCAGTCATCTGTCTCCCCCCGGTGATCGTCTGCGCGGACTGTACCAACGGCTGCGCGGCCCACATGCCCTGGTCGCATTCGTCAGCGACTGCTGTCCGTCCGAAGAGGCGAGACACTCTCGGCGTTGGCGGGGTAGGGCGGCATGAGGTAGGCGGTGAAGAGGATCTGGGCGGTGACCTGGATGAGGAGCATGGGCCAGGTGCCGACCGGGATGAGGATGGCGACGGGTAGCAGGAGCAGGGATCCGGCGAGCATCTTGAACTCGCCGGCCAGCCACTTCTTTCGTCGCCCGGCGATCAGCGCGAGGAGGACGATGGACGGGGTTCCGATGAGAAGGAGCATTCCCGGACCGGCGGCCAGGTAGTAGAGGAACGAGGGCCAGAGGTCGAGGCGGGCGTCCGGGGCGGGGTTGGCGGGATCGAAGATCCGGGGGGCGGTGAGGGAGATCAAGGCCCAGCCGAGCAGGAAGACGGCGCTGTAGTTGACGGTGCAGATGGCCAGCCACGGAAAGGAATTCTGGCGCGGCTTCAGGATCCAGTTCATGTCTGACGCCTACTCCACGAAGTCGCGCCAGTAGGCGACGGTGGCGACCGGGTCCCAGCCGGCGGGGTGCTGGTAGTCGTCCTCGAATTCGGTGCGGATGTATTCGGGGAGGTTCTCGCCGTAGTAGATGATGTCCGTTCCCCAGATCGACAGGACCGGGTGGCCGTGGGTGCCGGGGCCTTCGGGGAGGAAGCGGTGGGCGTAGAGCGGGAGCAGGCGGGGGACGGCGGCCAGGTGTTCTGCGGCGGTCGCGTGGGCGGTGGCGGGGTCGGTGGGGCGGGGGCCCCAGGAGTCGTGCCAGTAGCCGTGTTCGACGGAGGAGAGGACGCCGTCGACCGGCCAGGCGAGGCGGTGGCGGAGGTCGTCGGGGTCGCCGTTGCGCCAGTCCGGCCAGGGCTGCTGCCAGGTGGCGCCGTCCTGCGGGGGCATGGCGACGGGCAGGCCGGCGGCGAGGAAGGCGCGGTGGTCGTCGGCGAAGCGGATGCCGTACCGGGCCTCGATACGGTCGAACTCGTCGTCCGTGAGGCCGGGCTCGATGGTGCAGCAGGCGGCGGCGCGCAGGAGGCGGGCGGCTTCGGCCCCCAGGTGGGCTCCCGAGTTGGTGATCACAAGGGGACTCTAGTCAGGGGCACCCGGCGCGCGCTGGGGATTTCGCGCCCCCAAAAGGGGGTTCACCCCAGGATGCGGGGGAGGGTGGTGCGGACCCAGAGTTCGGGGTGGGACAGATGCGGAGCGTGACCGGCGGCGGGGTAGACGTGGCGTTCGGGCTTGGGGAGGGAGAGGTCGATCAGGTCGAGGACTTCGGCGTACATCGGGGGGCTGTCGTCGCTCTGGGTGAGGAGGACGGGTTCGGTGAACCGGTTGAGGGCGGTGAGGTCGAGGTCGAGGGCGTCCGGGTCGCGGAGTTCGTCGAGGTAGGTCGGCGCGTTGCGGACGTAGGTGTGGCGGACGGGCGCCGGCAGTTGTTCCCAGGCGCCCGGGCCGAAGGCGATGGTGTCGACGTACAGTTCGGCCGCGGCGGCGGATTCGGCCTGTTCGAGAAGTTCCCGGACGGCGGAGATGCGTTCGGCGAAGGCCACGCCGATCGGCCGGAGTTCGGGGTCGGCGAGCAGCACGCCGGTCGCCGGCGGCTCGTGGACGGTCACGCCGCGTAGCAGGTCGGGTCGGGCGGCGGCGAGGCGGAGAGCGACGAGCCCGCCGTAGGAGTCGCCGCAGACGTAGGCGGGCGCGAGGCCGAGGCCGACGATCAGGCCGGCCAGGTCGGCGGCGTCCTCGTAGACGGAACCCTGGGTGAGCAGGTCCTCGCTGCGGCTGTGCCCGCGCCGGTCGTAGGCGACGACGGTGGTCTCCTCCGAGAGCCCCGGCAGGACGCGCGCCCAGCTGTCGGCGTCGCTCCACGCCCCGTGGACCAGGACGACTCCCGGTCCGGCGCCGCGGGTCTCGTAGTAGAGCGACACCCCGTTCACCCTGATCTCGGCCATCGCGAGCCTCCCGGCCTCGGTCGTGCTGCCGGCGTGCACCGGCGGCCCACCCCGGTCTCCCCGTCTTCCAGACTGACACACCCCCGCCGAGGTGGTCGGACGAGCCGGTCAGATCAACGGACCGAAGACCCCCCGGTCCCAGTGCCCCAGCCACGAGGCGGTCACGGAGGGCAGCTGCTGGCCGCTGGTCGACTCGTCATACGGGAGAACGGCGGTCGGCGCGAACCAGCCCTCCCCCGGGTCGATGCGGAGGCGGAGGACGTGCACGGGTCGGCGGAGGGTGACGTAGAGCCGCAGGTCGGCGGTGGCCGGGGTGTGGGTCTCGTAGCGGTCCTGGACGGTGCGGCAGACGGACTTGATGTCGGTGTCGGTGAGGAGGAGGTAGCGGCTCCCCGGACCGAGGTTGACGCAGAGGCGTCGGCGGGCGCGCTCGCGGTCCGGGTAGCGGAGGTTCTGGTGGTTGTCGACGTGCAGCCCGAGGTGGAGGTCGGAGGCGGAGTTGCGGTGGGTGACCGGGAGCCCCGGCTCGTCGGTGACCTCACCGAGGGTGATGGGGAACGGGTCGCCGAGCATCTCGACGAGGGCAGTGAGGGTGTGGATGTCGAAGACGGTCTCCGGGACGCGGAAGAGTTCGACGAGCCCGCTGTCCCGGGTGAAGATGCTCGGCGCGAACCGCTCCGGGTAGCCGGTGGGGAGCGGCTGCCAGTCGTCGTCCGGGACGACCACGGTGGTCTCGTACCCCGGGCGGAGGGTGAGGCGGCGGACGCCCGCGATCTCGCAACGCGCGTGCAGGCGGGCGGGGTCCTGGAAGGCGATGGCGGCCGGGTGCATGGTCCTCAGTCCTTGTAGTGGGGATGGTGGGGATGGCGGTGGTGGTGGGTGTGGTGGTTGAGCAGTTCGTCGGGTCGGCCGCCCGTTGAGTTCAACCGGAGGGAGTGGGGAGGAGTGGCGGCGGATCGCCGTCCGGATCGAGCAACACCCGGACCCAGACCCGCTTCCCGGCCCCGCGGCGGACGACGACGCCGAAGTCGAAGGCGAGTTCGCGGACGAGGTCGATGCCGCGGCCGCCTTCGTTGAAGCGGCGCGGCCGGCGCTCCTGGAGGGCGAGGTCGTGCCGCGGGTCCCAGACCTCGAAGCGGCAGTCGCCGCCGAACTCCTGGAGGTAGAGCCGGACTTCGCCGTGCCCCTGGCAGGCGTGGACGACGGCGTTGGTGACCAGTTCGGAGGCGATCAGGACGAGGTCGTCGACCCGTTCGCCGGACCAGCCCCAGGAGGTGAGTTGGTCGCGGATCTGGCGGCGAGCGGTGCGCACGGAAGTGCAGTGCTCGGTGAGGGAGGCCTCCCAGGTGCGGAGGACAGGTCTGGGCAAGGTGGACATGGCGAGGCCCCTTCAGGAGCGTGTCCGTTCGGTCACGTTGAGTGTGGGGTATCCAAAATCGAAACCGCAACAGCAATGCTCGAAGAAATTAATTGATCTTGGAATCGACTTGAGCCGACGCTTCGATCTGGTGAGACTGGAGACCCACATCCGATGGGAGGGGCGTCACTTGAGCAAGACTCTGTCGGCGATCAGGCAGATCCGCCTCGGCGACGAACTGCGCGCCTGGCGACTGGAGAACAACAAGACCCTCGTCGACATGACGGCCGGGCTGAAGGGGTGGAGCCCCGGCCGACTGAGCAGAATCGAGCGGGCCCAGCAGCAGATCAGCCCGGCCGATCTCGCCAAGCTCCTCGACCATGCCGGTGTCACCGGCCAGGATCGCGAGGACCTGGAGAACCTCCTCGGTGACGGCCCGCCGAAGCAGTGGTGGCGCGACCTGGACTACGCCGAGACGATCACGCCGGCCTTCGCCGAATACCTGGCGCTGGAAGCCGATGCGTCGCACATACTGAACTACTTCCCGTCCGCGTTCCCCGGGCTCGTCCAAACCGAGGACTACGCCCGCGAGATGATCTCCGCTGGTGTCGACGCCCCCAACGACGAGCTCGTCGAAGCCGGAGCCGAGGTACGGATCCTCCGTCAACGTAGGCTGACCGACGATCCGACGCTCGACTTCAAGGCCTACTTCGGGGAGGTCGCGCTGCTGGTCGCCGGCGACCAAGCGGTCCTGGCCGGCCAGATCCGGCATGCGATCAAGATGGCCAACTATCCGAACGTCACGCTGCGCATGGTGCCGTTGAGTGCGGGGCGGCCTGGCATTCTGGCCTCCGGAATCACCCTCATGCGGTTCCCTGACGACCATTCCGATGGCTTCGTCTTCGTCGAAGCCATCGGCGGTATGCTCCCCAGGAGAACGGGACGCGACGTCAAGCGCGCCGAGAGGACCTTCGTGCGCGTCGAGCAGTTCGCGTTGTCGCCTGAAGACACCATCGCCGCCCTTGAACGCAAGCTGGAAGAGCTGACGTGAGCCAGAAGCACGACCCGTACGACCACAGCCCGGCCGAGGTGGACTGGGTGAAGTCCCCCTACTCTGCCGAGGGCAACGGCGACTGCGTGATCATCGCCCGCTTCCCCAACGGCGACGTGTGGCTCGGCGACGACAAGGACCTCACCCGGCCCCACCTCGCCTTCGACCACGCCGAGTGGGCCGCCTTCGTCAAGGCCATCGAGAACCGCTCCCCCAACTTCACCGCCTAGCACTCCCTGCAGCCGGCAAGGCCAGGATCAAGATCCACCGTGGTACTAGGTTCACCATAAAGTCGGGTACGGGCTTCATGGCGCCGTCCGGCCGCGGTGCCCTAGCTTCGTGCCATGACGATTCCAGCCGGCCTGAGACGCACGGTCCTCCGGGCATGGCGGGACACCGGCTTTCTGGCCGCCGGTGTCCCGCCCCACCTGGCGCTTGTTCCCGTGTGGGCCTGGGCGGCGACGACCACCGCCAGGACGGGGGACTGGCTCCTCACCGTCTCCCTTTCGGCCACCCTGGTCCTGCTCGGCGCCCCGCTGCTGACGGCCGTTCAGCGTGCCCGCTACCGCCGGCTCATCGGCGTGGACGTCCCCCGACTCACCTCCACCATGCCGGAACAACGGACGTGGGCCTCGACCGCCCAGCGGCTCGCCACGACGCGGCCTTGGCGCAGGATCGGCTACCACCTCCTGCTGGGCCCGCTGCTCGCGCTGCTGGAACTGCTGGTGCTCGCGGTGGCGGCGACAGGCCTGGCGGGCGTCCTCGCCTTCGCCTGGGCATTGGCGCTGCCGACCGCAATCCGCCGGAACTGGTTCGGCTACCTGATCCAGCTGCCGGCCTACACCGCGGCCGGACTCCTCCTCCTGTGCGCCCTGCCCTGGACCGCGCGGGCAGTGGCCCGGGCCGAGGCCCGGCTGGCGTCGGGCCTGCTCGGGCGCAGCCAGGCGCAGCGGCTCCAAGAGCGGGTCGATCAGCTGGCCGTGAGCCGGACGGACCTGATCGAGGCCGTCGACGCGGAGCGCCGCAGGATCGAGCGCGACCTGCACGACGGCACCCAGCAGCGCCTGGTGTCCCTCGCGGTCAACCTGGGTCTGACCATGGCCACCCGCCCGGACCTGCCGAGTGATGCCCGCGAGGCGCTCGCGAGAGCGCACCTGGAGGCGAAGGAGGCGATCGCCGAACTCGACGACCTGGTGCGGGGGCTGCACCCGGCCGTGCTCGAAGACCGAGGCCTGGACGCGGCGTTGTCCGGACTGGCTGCCCGCACGCCCCTGCCGGTACGGCTGCGGGTCGATCTGGAGGAGCGGGTGGCGCCCAGCGTGGAGTCGGTCGCGTACTTCGTGATCTCGGAGGCACTGACCAATGCGACGAAACACGCCGACGCCATGCGCGCTGAGGTGACGGTCCGCCGGGTCGGAGAAGTGCTGCGAATACGCGTCACCGACGACGGGCTGGGCGGCGCCGACGCCGCCGTCGGCACCGGGCTGACCGGGCTGGCGAAACGGGTCGGCTCCCTCGACGGGGCCTTCCACGTCAGCAGCCCCGTCGGCGGGCCCACCACCATCACCGCGGAGCTGCCGTGCGCGCGGTGATCGCCGAGGACTCGGTGTTGTTGCGGGTCGGCCTGGTCAAGGTGCTGGAGATGGGCGGGTTCCAGGTCGCCGCGGAGGTCGGCGACGCGGAGGAGCTGTTGGCGGCGGTGGCGGAGCACCGGCCCGGACTCGCCTTGATCGACGTCCGGATGCCGCCCGGCTTCACCGACGAGGGGGTGCGGGCGGCGATGGAGATCCGTCGCCGCTGGCCGGGGACGGCGGTGGTGCTGCTGTCGCAGTACGTCGAGGAGCGGTACGCGGCCGACCTGCTGTCCGCGAACACCAGCGGTGTGGGCTACCTGCTCAAACAGCGGGTCGCCGATGTCGCCGACTTCGTGGCGGCGGTCCGGCGGGTGGCGGACGGGGGCACGGCCCTGGACCCGCAGGTCGTCGCCCAGTTGCTGCTGCGGCGCGACAGCGACCCGCTCGCGGGGCTGACCCCCCGCGAACGGGAGGTGCTCGGCCTGATGGCCGAGGGGCGCTCCAACGCCGGCATCGCGCAGGCGCTGGTGGTCGGCGAGAGCGCCGTGGCGAAGCACATCAACAACATCCTCGCCAAGCTCGACCTGCCCGTGGTCGACGCGGACCACCGCCGCGTCCTGGCCGTGCTGCGGTTCCTCGGAGCGTCCCGGGCCTGACCTTCCCCTCCGTGATCACGCTCTGCGGCCGGCCGGGGTACGGCCCGGGCGCACCGGAGTAGGAAGTCGACCTGTCCGACTTCCTACTCCGGAACCTCCGTAACTCGCTAACCCGCTCGACAACACGAGCCGAATGACGCAGGGTCGGACTCATGCTGCCCCAGCTGCCACCCCAGTACCGCTCGCGCCCGGCCACCGCCACCACCGCCGACGCCGACGCGATACACGCGCTCGTCGCCGTCTGCGAGCAGGAGCTGTTCGGCCGGGTCGACACCGGTGTCGACGGAGTCCTCGCGGACCTCTCCCTCCCCACCCTCGACCCGCGCCTCGACACCCTCCTCGTCCACGACGCCGCCGGCGAACTCGCCGCCCGCGCCTGGGTGAACCGCGGCCGGCGCAGCGAGGTCGACGTCCACCCCGCCCACCGCGAGCAGGGCCTCGGCGCCGCGCTGCTCGACTGGGTCGAGGCACGGGCGCGCGAACTGGGCAGCGAGTGGCTCACCCAGACCGTCGCCGACCACGACCGCCAGGCCGCCGCCCTGCTCCGGGACCGCGGCTACGGCCCGCTGGTCACCCAGTGGCAGCTGGAGATCGCGTTGCCCATCGACGCGGCCGTCCCCGAGCCCCCGTCGGGCATCACCGTCCGGTCCTTCCGGTCCGGCGACGAGCAGGCGGCGTACCAGCTCACCGAGGACGCGTTCGACGAGTGGCAGGTGCGCCGCAAGCCCTACGACGAGTGGGCCCGGCACACCATCGAGCGCGACACCTTCGCCCCGTCCGTCTCCCAACTCGCCTTCGCCGACGACGGCGAACTGGTCGGCGCCGTCCTCGCCCTCGACGTGCCCGAGCTGAACGAGGGGTACGTCGAACGCGTCGCCGTCCGAAGCGATCAGCGCAACCGCGGCATCGCCCGGCTGCTCCTCCAGTCCTCCTTCCGCGCCTTCCACCGGCAGGGCCAGCAGGCCTGCACCCTGTGGACCCACTCCGACACCGGCGCGCTCTCGCTCTACGAACGCATCGGCATGACGGTGCGCCGCAGCTCCACCGTCTACAGCAAGACCTGGTAGCAGGGACCGCACAGCACATGGCTTTCGAGATCGACCTCCCGCTCGACGAGGCGGCCGACGCGGCCGACGCCGAGGCGGCGCAGCTCGCGGCCGAGCTCACCGAACTCGGCAACGAGCGGTTCCTGCGCGCCGTCCTCCGCGAGCCGGCCCGCTTCCACCACCGGAGCACCGACCACCTCCTCGGCCTGCCTACCGAAAACACCGAGGTCACCGAGCCCGCCTCCAGCCTGCTGCTGCGCGCCCTGCACCTGTGCTTCACCGCCCACCTGCCGCTGAGCCTCTCCCCCGATCTGCTCTGGTACGCCGTCGTCCACGAGGTGGCCGTCCACGTCCGGCTGAACCCCGACGAGTACGCCGGGATCTTCACCACCACCCCCGGGCACCGGCAGACCATCACCGTCCGGGACGACGCGGTCGCCGGTCCCGCGCCCGACTGGGCGCGCTCGATCGAGCTGGTCCGGCAGCCCCTGCGGGACCGGATCGGCGACGAGGTGGCCGACCTGTTCCAGCCCGCGTTCTCGACCACCACCCCCGCCGACGCCACGGCGGCCCTGGTGGCGCTGATGGACGTCGTCAGCCCGTACTACCGCTTCCGGTGGGTCTCGCTCTGCGGCATCCCCCGGATCCGGCTGGAGGGCACGGACCGCGACTGGCGCGAGCTGGCCCACCGGGTCCGGGAGCTGGCCGGGTGGTTCGAGGGCCTGCGGCCGTGGTTCGCCGCCCTGCAGCCGGTCCTGGAGAAGATCGCCGGGACGGCCTCCGGGTGGGGCGTCGACGAGGAGTTCTGGCGGTCGCTGTACAAGTGGGAGTCGGCCTCGGGCGGCGAGCACGTCACCGGCTGGATCAACGCCTTCTTCGCCCACCGCTACACCGACGAGGGCCCCGAGCCCAAGCAGGCGTTCGGCCCGGGCACCGTCGACGAGGAGGACTTCCCCTCGCACGTCTCGCGCGTGCCGTTCCGGTGGGAGACGCCCGCCGGGACCGTCGAGATGGCGTTCCTGGGCGGCGTGCTCGGCATCGAGCGAGACGGCGGGCGCGACGGCGGGCGCGACGGCGGGTGGGTCCGGCCGCGGCTCGGCCACGCCGTCGTGGAACCGCTGCCCGTCGCCGAGCCGCGCGACGCCCGGCTGCCCGAACCGTGGACCCTCGCCGACGTCCAGCGCGTCGCCGGCACCCGGCGCGCCCCCGAACTGCTCACGCCCATCGGCACCGTCACCCTGGACGGCGAACCGCTCCCGGTGGACTGCGCGATCGATGTCGGAGGCCTCTGCGTCGTCCGGTCCGCCGACGACGGGGACTGGTACCTCGGGGACCTCGTGTCCGACGCCGGCGACATCATCTGCTGGGGCAACTACGGGCCCGACCTCGGACACGCGCTGCGCTCGCTCTGACCGCCGTACGGGCCTGACAGGAAGTCCGCACCTCCCGGCGGCGGGTTACCGGGCGACGGGGTTACCGGGTGGCGGACGCGCTCGTTGGTCGGGGCATGCACACCCCCCGCATCACCGCCGTCGCCGCGTCCGTCCTACTCGCCCTGGCGCTCGCGCCCGCCGCGAGCGCCCCGACGGCCAGCGCCACCACCCCCGAGACGGTCGCCCCCGCTCCAGCCCCCGTCACCAGCCTGCGGCTGACCATCACCCCCGGCGAGGACCACCTCACCGGCAGGCCGCGCGTCGTCACCCTCAACTGCCCTCCCGACAGCACCACCAGCCACCCCGACCCGGTCACCGCCTGTCTCACCCTCGACCCGGTCGACGGCGACCTCGACGAGCTGGACGTCGACCCCGGGCCCTGCACCAGCGAGTACGCCCCGTTCACCGTCACCGCCTCGGGCACCTACGAGGGCCGGTCGGTCCACCAGGAGCGTGCCTTCGGCAACCGCTGCACGCTGCTCCGCACCACCGGCGCCGTCTTCGATTTCTGACGGACTTTCGACGGACTTCCGACAGACCTCCGACGGACTTCCGACGGCCATTGGCGAACCGGGGAGCGAGCTGGAATGCTCGCCCTCGGCCGGTGCGCACACACACCGGGGAACCGGGGGGAGTACGGAATGGACATCGCGGAGTACCTGCGCGCGAAGGACGAACGGGAGTGGCAGCGGGCCCGGAACTCGCGCTACCGGGTGGTGCAGGCGCTCGGGCTGCTGGCGCTCGGCGGGTGGCTGTGGGCGGTCGGGCTGGCCTTCCTCCCCGTCTCGCACGAGTTCCGCAACGGCAACTCGGTCGACTGCGGTTCGCCGGTGTTCTTCGACGCCACCGCCAACACCTACCAGGGCGACACCTGCTCCCCCGTCGTCGGCAACCGGATGCGCGGCGCGGTCGGCGTCGGGCTGGCGACGTTCCCGTTCTCGGTGGCCTGGCTCGGGTGGACGGTCTCCATCCGCCTCCAACGCGTCGAGGAGCGCGCGTAGGGCCCGCCGGCGCCGGTCGCCGCCCGACAGCGAGGTGACAGCGGCTTGACGCCGCCTCGGCCTAGGTTCGCCGCATGACTTCCGTACTCGTGGTCGGTTACGACCCGCACGCGATACCCGGCGTCGACGCGGATGCCCTCGGCGCCGCCTTGGACCAGGAGCTGGTGCGGTTCGGCGCGCTCGGCATCGACGCGGCCGCGGCGTTGGTCGTGGCCGGGGAGTCGGCCGAGCCCACGCTCGTCGCCGCGCTGGCCCGGCGCCCCTGGGACGTGGTCGTCGTCGGGGGCGGCATCCGCAAGACCGAGGCGCTGCTCCCGCTCTTCGAGCAGATCGTGAACCTGGTCCGCCGCCACGCGCCGCGGGCCGCCGTCGCGTTCAACACCGACATCGGGGACACCGTCGAGGCGGCTCAGCGGTGGCTGTGACCCGGCCGGCCGCGCGCCGGAGCGGACGGCGCCGTCAGCTGTCGCCGCCGAGCTCGTTCCGGCCGGAGGAGCTGTTGCGCTGCGCCTTCTGGTAGCTGCGCACGAGCTTGCCGCTGCCGACGGTGGCGGCCGCGACGACCCGGGTCCAGCGGGGGCCGCCGCGGTCCGCCCACACGACGCAGACGCAGCCGCCGATGGTGAGCGCCAGGATGCCGATCAGTACCGCGCCGATCATGTGGTCCCACCTCTGTGCTTGGTGTTCGTACGATTGCGCGCCGATCCTCTCAGACCGGGGCGGTTTCCGGTGTGCGGGGCGTCGTATCGTGCCCGTGCGGACGGTTCACACGTGCAGGGCGGGCGGGAAACCGGGCACCGGCACCGGGCCGGTGAAGCGTTCGACGGCGCGGCGGGCGAGGTCCGGGCCGCGGCGGCGGTCCTCCGGCGGGGCCTGGGCGAGGAAGTCGAGGAGGAAGTCGGCGGACTCCGGCGGGAGTTCGGCGCGCTCGGAGACGTGGGGGACGTAGTCGTCGGCGAGCTCCGTCGCCTGGCGCCGGCCGGCGTCCGTCAGACCGGTGCCGTCAGGCCGGCGCCGTCCGGCCGGGCCTCACCGTGGCGGGCCGGGTAGAGGTAGCGCGTGACGGTCATACGTCGTCCCCGCAGGTCGGCGCGGCGGCCCGGATGAGCTGGCGGAGGGCGCCGTAGTACACCTCGTGGTCGGTGACGGCGGGCAGGATCGCGGCGAGGTGGCCGGTCAGCACCGGGAAGTCGGCCGGGTCGAGGGCGGCGAGCGCGGTCCGGGTGACGGCGCGGGCGCCGGCCGGGTCGCGGTGGTCGACGAAGCTGGCGCTGCCGAGGGTGAACAGGTACATCCGCCGGTACGCGGTGATCGCCTGCTCCGGCGTGAGGCCCGCCGCGAGGCTGTCGGCGAGCTGCGGTTCGACCAGCCGGGCGAGCAGGTTGGGGCCGAGCCAGGGGCGGCTGCCGCGCAGGGCGACCAGGCCGGGGTGGGCCGTCAGCAGGCGGTAGAGCGCGGTGAACCGGGTCTCCGTCGCGACGGCCCAGGCGGTGCCGGGCTCGATCACGGGGAGCTGTTCGGCGAGGTGGTCGGTGACCAGGTCGAGCAGGCCGGCCAGGTCGGTGCAGCGGCGTTGCAGCGAGGCGACGGAGATGTCGAGGCGGGCGGCCAGGGTGCGGAAGCTGAGCGCGGCCGGGCCCTGGCCGTCGACGATCGCCAGGGCCGAGGCGGCGATCCGGTCGGGCGTCGCGAGGTCGAGGGATACCGATTGCCTGGGCATGCGGGACAGCGTACGGTACGGCGTACCGAACGTGTGGGAATTACCCGGTTCACCTGGTCCCGTGGAGGCTCCATGCAGCAGCGACAGCTCGGCTACGACGACGTCAAGGCGGCCGCGGCGCGGATCGCCGGGCGGGTCCGGCCGGTGGCCCTGGCCCCCGGTGACCGCGACGGGCTGTGGCTGGCGCTGGAGTACCTCCAGCACACCGGCTCGTTCAAGGCGCGCGGCGCGCAGAACTTCCTCCAGGCCCACCGCGAGGCCGGCACCCTCCCCGACAGCGGCGTCACCATCGCCTCCGGCGGCAACGCCGGGCTGGCCTGCGCCTGGGCGGCCCGGCAGCAGGGCGTGCGGGCCACGGTGTTCCTGCCGGCCACCGCGCCCCGCGTGAAGGTCGAACGGCTCCGCTCGTACGGGGCGGACGTCCGGCTGGTCGGCGCGGAGTACGCGGAGGCGCTGGCGGCGTGCGAGGAGTTCGCGGCCGCGTCCGGCGCACTGGCCAGCCATGCGTACGATCATCCGCTGATCGCGGCGGGCGCGGGCACCCTGCTGGAGGAGATCCACGAGCGGATCCCGGACCTGGACACCGTGCTGGTCGCGGTCGGCGGCGGCGGACTGTTCGCCGGGGTGGCCGCCGCCGCCCGGCAGCACGGGATCCGCACGGTCGCCGTCGAACCGGAGCACTCCCGCGCCCTGCACGCCGCCCTCGCCGCCGGGCGGCCGGTGGACGTCACCGTCGACTCGGTCGCCGCCGACTCGCTCGGCGCCCGCCGCGCCACCGCCCTGGCCGTGGACCCGGGTCACGGCGACGGCATCCGCTCGGTCCTCGTCCCGGACGAGGCAATCGTCCAGGCCCGTCGGCTGCTCTGGGACGACCGCCGGATCGCCGTCGAACACGGCGCCGCCACCGCCCTGGCCGCCCTGCTCCCCACCGAGGACACCGATCACGGCTACCGCCCCGCCGACGGCGAGAAGGTCTGCGTCGTCCTCTGCGGCGCCAACACCGACCCGGCCACCCTGCTCACGGCGCCCGAGGCTCAGGACACGCCCGCCGGCTGATCCCCCACCACCTGATCTCCTGTCGCCTGACCTCCCACCAACTGATCGCCCAGCACCGTCCGCCGGTACAGCACCTGCCGGCCGTCGCGGGCGCGGGCCAGCAGGCCGGTGGCGTGCAGGACGCGCAGGTGCTGGGAGACGGCGCTGGGCGTGACGCGCAGGCGGCGGGCCAGTTCGACGCCCGCCATCGGCTCGTCGAGGAGCAGCAGCAGCCGGGCCTTGGCGGCCCCGACCAGCTCGGCGAGCACCGACGCGTCCGCGGTCGGCGGCGCGGACCACAGCGTCGCCACGCCGCGGCACGGGTACGCGAGGGCGGGCGCGCCGTCCGGGCTGAGCGGCGGGGCGGGCTTGTGCGCGAAGACGGACGGGAGCAGCAGCAGACCGCGTCCGGCGGCCGGGACGTGGTGGTGGCTGAGCATGTCGGCGATCCGCAGGACGCCGTCGTGCCAGCGCAGGTTCGGGTGCATGTCGGCGAACAGCAGGCGCGCGCCGCCGAGCGCGAGCCGGCGCGCGCGATACGTCATGTCGGCCTCCAGCAGCAGGCGCATCCGAGGCCAGTCCGGGCGGAGGGCGATCTCCCAGTAGCGGCGCAGGAGTTCGCACAGCGCGTCGCGCAGCCGCTGGACGGCCGCGTCGTCGCCGGCCAGGGCCTCGCGCAGCGGCGCGGGCGGCGGGTCCGGGGCGTGGGTGTCCAGCAGGTCCCGGCGGACCACCTCGGCGGCAGTCCGGCCGACGACGGCCAACTCGTCCTCGAAGTCCGGCGCGAACACCGTCGGACGCGGCGTCAGGAAGTCCGGTACCGTCCGCCGCGCCGCGACCAGCGCCGGCAGCAACCCGGTGTCCGGACCCGTGTCCAGTCCAGCGAGTCCGCCGAGGACCGCCCGACGCCACGGCAGGTGCAGCGCCGACAGGCCCGGCTCGCGCAGCACGCGCAGGCTGAGCACCGTCTCATGCAGGGGCGAGAGGGCGAAGCGGGTGTCCGCGAGGTCCTCCACGCCCAACCCGAAGGTGACGACCATGAAGCCCCACGCTACATCGATTGGCGGCGCGGCCCGGGCGGGGTGAACTCCCCCCATGACCCGCCGTCTCCTCCTGCTCCTCTCCCTCACCTGCGCCGTCGGCGTCGGCACCCTCTACTTCCCGCAGGCGATCACCCCGCTGATCGCCACCGGCCTGGGCGTCACGGACGACTCGGCCGCCGTCGTCGTGACCGCCACCCAGATCGGTTACACCGCCGGGATCTTCCTGCTGGTCCCGCTCGGCGACCGGCTCCCCAACCGGCCGCTCCTCGTCACCCTGCTCGCCCTCACCGGCCTCGGCCTGCTCGCGGCGGGCTGCGCCCCGAACCTGCCCGCCCTGGTCGCCGCGAGCGCCGCCGTCGGCGTCACCACCGTCGCCGCGCAGATCGTCTCCCCGATGGCGGCCGGCCTGGTCGCCGCCGACCGGCGCGGGGCCGTCATGGGCACCCTGCTCAGCGGGTCCATCGGCGGCATGCTGCTGGCCCGCACCTTCGGCGGCACGCTCGGCGAGTGGCTCGGCTGGCGCGCCCCGTACCTCGCGGCCGGCGCGCTCACCCTCGCCCTCGCCGCCGTCCTGGCCCGCGCGCTCCGTGCGCTCCCCGCCCCCGCCCCGTCCCCCGTCCGCCCCTCCTACCGTGAACTCCTCGCCGCCCCGCTCCACCTCCTGCGCACCGAACCCGAACTGCGCCGCTCCTGCCTCTACCAGGCGACGGTCTTCGCCGGCTTCTCCGCCGTCTGGACCTGCCTGCCCCTCCTCCTCACCGGCCCGGCGTACCGGCTGGACGCGCGCGCCGTCGGCCTGATCGCCCTGGTCGGCGCGGCCACCATGCTCTGCACCCCGTACGCCGGCCGCCTGGTCGACCGCCACGGCCCGGACCGCGTCAACCTCGTCTGCCTCCTCGGCGCCCTCGCCTCCGCCGCCGTCCTCGCCATCGGCGGCCTGGGCAGCGCCACCGGCCTGACCGCCCTGGTCGCCGGCACCCTCCTCCTCGACGTCGCCATGCAGTCCGGCATGGTCGCCAACAAGACCCGCGTCTACGACCTCCACCCCGACGCCCGCGGCCGCCTCAACACCGCCTACATGACCATCGGCTACCTCGGCGGCAGCACCGGCTCCTGGCTCGGCCTCCAGACCTACACCCACACCACCTGGCCCGGCCTCTGCACCCTCCTCGCCGCCCTGACCGCCTTCCCCCTGGCCGTCCACCTCCTGACGGCCCGGCGGCCGCTCGCCTCTTCCTCCTCGAGGAGGTGAATCCCCGCGGCTCCATCGACCGGCCCACGGGGTCGGGCGTCGCAACGGCGTGCGGGCAGCCGGACGAGGTCAGTGGCGGGGATGGGTGAAGAAGCGGGGGGCGGGTCGGGTGCCGGTGGTGTCACGGATCCATCGACCGGCCCGAAGCGCCGGGAATCGCGACGGCGTGCGGGCAGCCGGGTGGGGTCAGTGGCGGGGGTGGGTGAAGGAGCGGGGGGTGGGTGGGGGGCCGGTGGTGTCGCGGGCGCGGGCGCCCATGGCGTGCCAGAACTGGCGGAGGCCGGCGATGGGGGTGTGGCGTTGCCAGCGGGCGCGGCGGCGGACGCGGAGTTGGAGCCAGGCGCGCCACTGCCAGGTGCGCAGCAGGCTGTGCTGGTGCATGCAGAAGACCTCGCTGAGTTCGACCCGCAGGTCGGGGATCTTCAGCGGGTAGGGGCAGAGCTTGAAGTCGCAGGCGTCGGCGCACAGCGAGCCGGGTGGGGTGGAGACGGCGGGGGCGCCGGTGCGGGTCGGGTCGATGGTCGTCCGGTCGTGGGTGAGGCAGGGCGGTAGGGCGGCCGGGATGTCCCGGTCCCATTCCATCCGGCGGAACAACTCTCGCGGGCGGTCGGCGCGTTCGGTGAGGGAGATCAGCAGGATGACGTCGGCGAGCAGTTGTTGGGCGGCCGGGTCCAGGGTGCTCCAGCCGGCGGACGGCGCGATCCAGTAGGTGTCCTGGCGCAGTGCCCGGTGCGGGCCGGCCTCGGAGCCGACGTGGGCGGCGACGGTCGCCTCGTCGATCCAGAGGAAGCGTTCGGGGTGGCGGGTCTCCAGGGCCCGGACCGCGAGCCGTTCGGCGGCCAGGACGAAGGGGTGGTCCTGCTCGCCGTCCGGGAGTTGGAGCCAGCGGCGGACCTGGTCGGCCGGGGCAGCGCCGTGGCCGTGTTCCGGGCGTTCCTGGGTGGTGTCCTCCGGGAGGGCCCAGAGGGTGAGGGCGTGCAGCAGGGTCAGCCGGGTGAACCAGAAGCGGTTGGCCTTCAGCATCTCCCAGGCCTGTTCGGCGAGGAACTCCCTGGCCTCCTTGCGGATCTGGGAGTTGGCGCGGCGGTTGGCGGCGTGCTTGAAGCCGTGCGCCATCGCGACCTCCAGGACCCGGGTGCCGAACGGGTCCGGGCCCTCGGCGTGGCCGTTCGCGGGACGGTCGTGGCGGACGTGGCCGTGCACGTGGGCGTGCCCATGGCCGTGGGCGTGCCCGTTGCCGGGGGCCGCCGCGAACCAGGACAGCCAGGCGTCGAGGTCCTCGTACGGCGTGCCGGCGTGGTGCGCCATCGCGACGGAGTCGACGAGCAGGGGCAGCAGGCGGGCGCTCATCGTGTTCCGGTTCGCGCTCTTCTTCTCCTCCTTGGCCTCCGCCTCCTCCAGCAGCCGGCCCTGCCGGTCCAGCTTCTCCCGCAGGCGGTTGCCCTGCTTGCGGCGGTCGCGTTCGAGGTCCAGGCCGGCGGTGCCCGCGCGGCGCAGTTCGGCGGACAGGTCCGCGATCGAGCGGCCCGCGGTCGGCGGCTGTTCCGAGGCCGGGGCCGAGACCGGGCCCGAGGCCGGGCTCGAAGCCGGACCCGAGGTCGTGGCGGGATCCGACGGCTCCGGTTCGGCGATCACGGTGGGGACCGCCTCGCGCAGCGTGTCGCGCAGCGCCAGGTAGGCGGGGGCGCCGCCGCCGCCGATCTCCTGGGCGATCGCGATCCGCACCCGGTAGGCCGGCTCCTCGACCGCCAGGTCGAACAGCTCCCGGTAGGCGGGCATGCCACCGTTGAGCACCGCCCGGCGCGAGGCCGCGCCCAGCCGGCGGACCAGCGCGAGCTTGGCGGCCCGGAGCCGTTGCGGATCCCGTTCCTGGAGACTGCCCCAGTTGGCGACGAGCGGCGCGACGACGGCGCCGGGGTCCGGGCGGCTCTCGACGCTGTCGATGTCCAGCGCGGCACCGTACATGTCCAGCACCTTGGCGGCCCTGGCCCGGTCCCCCTTGTCCCGCGCGGGTGAACGGGCGACATCGGGCGGGGTCGTCGCCACCGCCCCCGGGTCCGGCTCGGGTGTGGGCAGGGCACGGCGGGCCTCACACACGAGCAGGTCCCGGAGCGCCTTGTTGGGGCAGCCGCCGCGCGGCGCGTTCCGCCGGGCGCAGGAGCACTTGCTGTCCTCCGTCAGCGAGTGCGCGCGGAAGACCAGCGCGATGAGGATCTCCCGGGAGGGGTCGTGCAGTGCCGACGGGAAGTAGGCCGACGGACGGGCCGGAGCCGCGCCCGGCTCCGGGAGGTCGCGCAGGACCACGCCGAGGTAGCGCGAGCCGAGGAAGGCCTGCAGCAGGCTGTGCTGGAAGCGGATGTGCACCCCGGCCTCTTCGACGATGCCCATCCGGGTGCCCCAGGTGGCGGCGAGCCGGAGGTCGATCGCGACGCCCTTGCGCTTGCGGCGCACCTCGTCGCGGATCTCCGGGTACCGCTCCAGCTCCGCGAGCTCCACCTGGGCGCTGTCGAGTTTCAGGCCGATGCAGGCCAGCGCCGACAGGTATTCGAGGGTCACCTTCCGTTCCTTGGTGTCGATCGGGAGCTCGGCGTGCAGACTGCCGTCGATCAGGGACGCGACCCAGGTGTCGAGCAGGTCGTACTTCAGTCCCCACATGGTGTGGTCGCCGCCGTCCCCGATGGAGTCCTCGTCGCTGACCCAGACCTTTCCCAACAGGCCTTTTCCGTAGAGGTCCTTGGCGATCTGGAGGTACAGCGGCGACTCGGCGACGTTGGCGATGTCGATGATGCGGTCGAGCCTGCGCCGGTCGGCGCGCCGGTCCCCGTCGGTCGAGATGTACTCCAGCGCGGCCTCCTCGCTGAGCGGCTCCAGTTCGGTGATCGCGGCCTCCATCGCGCGTAACGGGTCGTGCGGGCGGGAGGTGATGACCAGCGGGAGCCCGGTCTCCCCGGCGGCCCGGATCGCCTGCCGGATCACGTTGTCCCGGTTGTCGCGGGACCTGCGGTCGGAGAGCGCCTCCTCCAGGCCGTCGGCGAGCACGACGATCCGGTCCTCCTGGCGCAGCACCCGCCACACCTTCTCGGCCTCGGCCTCGGATCTGATCCTCGGGTCCAGGACGCGGCGGAAGCGCTTGTAGGCGAGGTCGGCGAAGTCCAGGTCCCGCTGGGCGTCGCGGAGCCGGACCGGGACGGGGAAGGCGCCCTTCCGGGCGAGCATCTCGGTGAGCCTGACCACCAGGGCGGTCTTGCCGGTGCCGATCGCGCCGACCACGACGTGCGGCCGCCGCGCGGTGCCGTCCTTCAGGTTGTCCATGAGGGCGATGCACAGCTGGTCGCGTCCGACCACCTCGCCCATGATGCTGCCGGCGGTCTCCACCAGGGCGCGCGGTGACCTCCGCGCCTCGCGCACGTAGTAGCGGCGGATCGACCGCAGACGCCAGATCAGGAACAGGACGGTGCTCAGCGCCAGGGTGAGCACCGGCACCACGCTGCTGTTGACCACACCGCAGGAGAAGGGCGTGTCATGGCAGCCGCTGTCCGGGTCGACCCGCCACGGCCAGGTCGGATAGATCCGTCCGTCGCTGAGCACCGCCACCACGGCCCGGACGATCCAGAAGACCAGGAACAGCGCCAGGGCCACGACGACCGAGACCGTCAGGATCCGCCTCGCCGGTGGCCGCCACCGTCGCGCCGGGGCGACACCCCGGCTCATCAGCCAGGCGACGCGGAACTCCCGGCCGAAGGAGAGGAGCGGCCAGTGGACGGTGGCCCACACCCTGCGTAACGGTCCGCCGGCGGGCGGGTCCGGGTTCCGCCAGGTGGGGCGGATGCGCATCAGCCTTCGTGTGCGGCTCATGAGTGACCTCCCCCGGCCGTCCGGCCCAGGAAGAGGGGCTGGTCAGGAGGGGATGACTCCTGTCTGTGCACTACCCGTTCAGTCTAGGCCCGGCCGCGGAGGCGCTGCCAGCCCCACGGTTCGTCCGGGCCCGCACCTGGTCACGCTCGGCGACCGTCCGGTTCCTGGGTGCGAGATGCGGACCCGGCGCGCAGAGTGGAATGGCACCCCCACCCCATCCCATCCGCTGCGAGGGCACCGCCATGAACGAACGGCCGAGCACCGAGGCTCCCGGGGTCGGCGTCACCGTCCACCTGTTGCGGGCGGACGGCGAACTCGGCGAGCCGCTGGCCCACGGGTTCCTGACCAGTTCGCGGACCGTCCTGGTCCCCGATCCGCCGCGGGCGGTGGCCGATCCGTGGGCGCGCTACTTCGCGCGGGTGCCGCACGTCGCGCCGGACGACGAGGCGGCCTCGTCGGCGGCGGCCGCGCCGAACGGCGGGACGCAGGTGCTGAGCGTGGGCGGCCTGACGCTGGCGGCGGTCGACGGGGGCGGGATCCGCACCGCGGCCGCCGTGCTCACGCTGGTGCGGCCCGCGCTGGCCGGGGCCGACGTGCCGACGCTGACCGTGGACCTCATCACCGACAGCCTGGTCCGCCACCGCGGCGACCAGTGGGCGGCCTTCGCCCACCTCGGCTTCCCGGTCGGGCGGCCGGACGGGCTCACGCCGCCGCGGCCGTGGTGGCTCGACGAGGCGGCGGCGGACGGCCACGTCCTCGGCAGCGTCGCGGGCTTCGCGGCGTACGTCTGCTGCCCCAGCCCCAACTGTCCGCCGCCGTGCACGAAGCTCCTCGCGGCCGCCCGGTCCCGCGACCCGCGCGGCTGAGGCGGGACCACCCGCGACGGCACCGCACCGGGAGGTGACCACCATGACCACGACCGAGGAACGAGGCCCCGCCACCGCACCCGCCACCGCACCCGCCGCCGACGAAGCGTCGTCCACCCGACGGCGCCAGGATGCCGCGCTGGCCCTCGCCGTCATCATCCCGGAGGTGTTCTACTTCGGCACCCCGCTGCTGCCCGGCGTCGACTGGGGCCAGCGGCTCGGCATCCTCGCGCTCGCGCTCCCCGAGGCGGTCGCGCTGGCCCTGCGGCGGCGGGCGCCGGTCGCGGTGTTCGCCGTGGTCTGGCTGATCTCCACCGGCGCCGACCTCCTGACGCTCCATCACATCCTCAACTTCACGCCGTACTTCGGCCTGCTGGTCGCGCTCTACACGGTCGCCGAGCGGCGCCGCCCGCCACCGGCGCTGACCGCCCTGCTGCTCTGCGCGGTGCCGGCCGGGCTCTCCTCCTACCTGGTGATCGACGGGACCCCGGCCGACTACCTGAGGCCCGTCCTCGGGGCCAACGTCTCCTTCTACCTGCCGGTCACCCTGGCGACCTGGGGGCTGGCCCGCTGGGGCCGGGCAGCACGCGCGGCGGCCGAACGGAACCGGCGCGAACTGGCCGAGGCGCGCGACCAGGTGGCCCGCGAACGACGCCAGCTCGCCCGCGAGTTGCACGACATCGTCGCCAACGCGGTGGCCGTGATCGTGCTGCGCGCCGAGACGGCCCGGGTGGCGTCGCGCACCGACGCCGCGCGGGTCGACGCGCTCGCCCACATCGAGCAGATCGGCCGCTCGACGACGAACGAACTCCGTTACATGCTGCGGCTGTTGCGCACGGCGGACGGCGGCACCCGGCCGGTGGTCCGGCACGGTCTGGCCGACCTGGCGGGGCTGCTGGCGGACGTCCGCCGGACGGGCGTGCGGATCCGGCTGGAGACCCGCGGCATCCCGCTGCGGATCGACGACAGCGTCGCGCAGACCGCCTACCGGCTGGTGCAGGAGGCCTGCACCAACATCACCAAGCACGCCGGACCGGGCACCCACGCGGTGGTCCGGATCACCTGGTCGACCACCCTGCACGTCGAGGTGGTGGACGACGGGGCCGGCCGGCCGCCGAGCGAGCACCGTGAACTCTCCACCGGCCACGGCCTGCTGGGCCTGAGCGAACGGGTCGCCCTATTCGGAGGCCGGCTCACCGCGGGCCCGTTCCGCTCCGGCTTCCGGGTCGCGGCGGTCCTCCCGGCGGCCCCGGCCGTCACCCTCACCCCGGGCGGCGCCGCGGCGACCACGGCCGCCACGCCCCCGACCGCCACCACCGTCTCCTGACCGGGCGACCGCGCGGCCCCGGCAGCGGCCCGACCCGGCCCGGCCGGGACCGCCCCCCTGGAGCCGACCGAGGACGACCAGCTCCGGCGCTGTCCACCGACAACCGGACTGCCGCCCGGACTGCCGAGGAGCCGGCGGCCGGCTCCTCGGCAGTCCGCCGTCAGACCCCGCTGCGGCGCAGCATCTCCTCCCGCTCCACCACCTTGACCCGCTCGCGCCCCTCGGCCGCGCCCAACGCGCGCTCGTGGGCGTCGAGTTCGTACCAGCCCTGCCAGCTGGTGTGCCGCACGCCGCGCTCCCGCAGGAAGGCCGGGACGGCGTCCGGGTCGGGGTCGACGGCGCCGGGGAGCCGGCCCTCGGCGTGGTCGGCGAGCAGGCAGGCGACCGTCTCGTTGGCGTCGCCCTTGGTGTGCCCGATGAGGCCGACCGGGCCGCGCTTGATCCAGCCGGTCACGTAGGTGGCGCTCTGGTGCGTGCCGTCGGCGACCAGCACCCGGCCGGCCTCGTTCGGGACGGTGCCGGAGACCGGGTCGAAGGGCAGCTTGGGCAGCTCGTCGGAGTAGTAGCCGATCGCCCGGTAGACGGCCTGGACGTCCCAGTCGGTGAACCGGCCGGTGCCCCGGACGTTGCCGGTGCCGTCGAGCTCGGTGCGCTCGGTGCGCAGCCCGCCGACCTTCCCGTCCTCGCCCAGCAGCTCCACCGGGGACTCGAAGAAGTGCAGGTAGAGGCGGTGCGGGCGGTCGCCGACGTCGCGGATCGCCCAGTTCTCGATGGTCGAGGCGACCATGTCGACGTGCTTGGCGGCGCGCCGCTCGGCGATCGAGCCGTCGTCGTAGTCGATGTCCTCGGGGGCGACGATCACCTCGATGTTCGGCGAGTGGTCGAGCTCGCGCAGCTCCATCGGGCTGAACTTGGCCTGGGCGGGGCCGCGCCGGGCGAAGACGTGCACCTCCAGGGCACGGTTGCGGCGCAGGCCCTCGTGGACGTTCGGCGGTATCTCGGTCGGCAGCAGCTCGTCGGCGGTCTTGGCGAGGATCCGGGCCACGTCCAGGGCGACGTTGCCGGCGCCGAGCACGGCGACCTTCTCGGCCTCCAGCGGCCAGGTGCGCGGCACGTCCGGGTGGCCGTCGTACCAGGAGACGAAGTCGGCCGCCCCGTAGGAGCCGTCGAGCCCGATGCCGGGGACGTCGAGGGCCCGGTCGGCCATCGCGCCGGTGCTGAAGACCACCGCGTCGTAGAAGCGGTGCAGGTCGTCGAGGGTGATGTCGCCGGGGTAGTCGACGTTGCCGAAGAGCCGGACCTGCGGCTTGTCGAGCACCCGGTGGAGCGCGGTGACGATGCCCTTGATCCGCGGGTGGTCGGGCGCGACGCCGTAGCGGATCAGGCCGAACGGGGCGGGCATCCGCTCGAACAGGTCGATGGAGACCCCGGGCTGCTGCGCGGCGTCGGACTTCAGCAGGGCGTCGGCGGCGTAGATGCCGGCGGGGCCGGCGCCGACGATCGCGACGCGGATCGGGCGGGTCATGACGGGGCGATCCTCCGAGCGGGGACGAACGACAGGGTTGGCACAAGGGGTGAGGGCGCCCCACCCCCCACCCAACCCGGTCGGCGCGCCGAGCTGTAGGCGGTGTGGATCTATGACGTCATAGAGCGGACCTATGGATTCTGGGGAACTTCCGGCCCCGACGCGTCCCGTTCCGGACGGTCCCACATGGTCCGGAAACCGCCCCCGCCGAACACCCCGGTGCCCTAGCGTGGCCCACGCACCACGACATGATGTCTAGACCATTGAGTGGGGAATCATGAATTCGCGCGTGTCGAAGGCCCGTTGGACCGGAGCTCTGCTCGCCGCCACGCTCCTGCTGACCGGCACCGGTGCCGGGGCGGCAACCGCCGAGGGTACCGGCAGCAGCACCGGTACCGCCATCGGCTGGCGGGCGCTCGGGCTGGCGGTGAGCCCGGAGGGGGCGAAGGCGTACGTGGTGGCGGCCGACCGCTCGGGCCGCCGGACACCCGTCGTGCTGCGGACGGTGGACACCCGCACCGGCGCGGTGGTCGCCGAGCTGCCCCTGGCCGAGGACGGCACCGCCGGGACGCCCGTGGTGAGCCGGGACGGCCGGCGGCTCCACCTGCTGGTGGCGGAGCAGCTGGTCACCGTGGACACGGCCGCCAACGCCGTCGTCTCCCGCACCCCGGCGCCGGAGCAGGAGCGCCCGGCCGGCTGGTCCGGCGGCCGGCTGACCGGTCTGGCGGTGAGCCCGGACGGTTCGCGGGTCCTGGTCGGCCAGGACGGGCCGGCGCTCGACGGCCAGGGGGTCCGGCCGGGCCGGGTGCTGGTGTTCGACACCCGGTCGGGTGCCTTCGTCGGATCGGTGGCGCTGCGCGGTCACACCGTCGACGCGCTCGCCCTCCAGGCGGGCGGCGCGGCCGGGTACGTCTCCACCGACCTCGGCGTGGAGCACCTGGACACCACGACCGCCGTCCCGACGGTCGTCCGCACCGTGGGACGGCTCGGCGCCACCAAGGAGCTGGCCGCCTCCCCGGACGGCCTGCGGGTGTTCGCGCTCGGCGCCCTGGCCGACACCGGCACCGGGTACGTGATCGACACCGGCAGCGACACCGCCCGGCCGGTCTTCACCTTCGCCAACGGGCCGCTCGACCTGCACTACGTGGCGGTGAACCCGGACGGCGGCCGGCTCCACGTCCTCAAGGACGGCTGGACGCCGCAGGCCTCGGTGCTCTCGTACGACGCCGTGACCGGCGCCGGCCTGCCGGGCGAGACGCTCACCGGGTTCGGCCTGGACGGCGTCTCGGCGACGGCGATCGCCCCGGGCGGGCACACCCTCTACGTGGCCGGGATCCGCGGGGAGGGCTCGTACCTGAAGGGGGTCGCGTTCTGATCCCTCGGTCTTCCCCCGTGCTCCCCTCCGGCCCGTCTGACGCGGCCGGAGGGGAGTTCCATTACCGACCCCGGCCCCGGGCCCAGGTCAGGGCGACTCCCCCGAGGACCGGGGCGCCAGGCCGTCCAGCACCAGACCGAACAGCCGGTCCCGGCGGTCGGCGAGGCTCGGCGCCTGGTCGGCGATCCAGGCGAGGCCGTTGGCGAGCGCGAACAAGTCGACGGCGTCCACGTCCGCCCGGACCAGACCGTCCCGCTGGGCGGCGGCGAGCAGCCGGCCGCAGGCCTGGCGGTTGACCAGGCAGGCCGCGTGCAGGGACGAGCCGGGCTCGTTCAGGGTGGCCAGCAGGGCGCCGGAGAGCCCGTGGTAGGCACCGGCGCCGAGGGTGAACTCGTGCAGCCAGGTGCCCAGCGCGCGCCCGGACGGCTCGGTGGCGGCCAACGCGTCGGCGCGCTCGGCCAGTTGCTCGAAGCGGCGGTGCAGCAGCGCCTCCAGCAGGGCGTCCCGGTTCGGGAAGTGGCGGTAGAGCGTGCCGAGGCCGACGCCGGCGCGGCGGGCGACGTCACGCAGCGAGGCCTGGGTGCCCTGCTCGGCGACCACCTCGGCGGCCACCTCCAGCAGGCGCTCCCGGTTGCGCTGGGCGTCGGCCCGGGCGGGGCGTCCGGCGGGGCGATCCACAGGGCTTCCGGCGGGGCCCCCGGCAAGGGACGAATCGGGCTCGACGGACATACTGATCCTCACCGTTGACAAGTGGAGCACTGCTCCGTTTTCCTTTCCGGAGCACCGCTCCGGATTCTACCGGGGCGGCACGAGGGAGAGGGAGACCATGGGACAGTCCACCGCGACCATGCACGCCGTCCGTCTGCACGCCTTCGGGGGGCCCGAGGTGCTGGTGCACGAGGAGGTGCCCCGCCCGGCGCCCGGACCCGGTGAGGTGCTGATCCGGGTCCACGCGGCCGGCTTCAACCCGTTGGACCTGCACGTCCGCGACGGCTTCAGCGCCATCCCGGCCGAGCTGCGGCCCGTCTGGACGCCGCCGCTGACCCCGGGGACCGACGTCTCCGGGGTGGTCGCCGAGGTCGGCGAGGGGGTGACCGCCTGGCGGCCCGGGGACGAGGTCTTCGGCCTGATCCGCTTCCCCGGGAAGGGCGCCGGCTACGCCGAGTACACAGTCGCACCGGCCGAGCACCTGGCCGCGAAGCCGGCCGCCCTGAGCCACGACGAGGCGGCCGCCGTGCCGCTGGCCGCCCTTACCGCCCACCAGTTCCTGCGCCGGCTCGGCCCGCGGCGGGGCGGCACCGTCCTGGTGAACGGCGCGGCGGGCGGGGTGGGCCACTTCACCGTCCAGCTCGCCCGGTCGGCCGGGGCGGACCGGGTGCTCGCCGTCGCCTCCGGGCGGCACGAGGAGTTCCTGCGCGGTCTGGGTGTGGACCGCTTCATCGACTACACCCGGACGCCGGTCGCCGAGGCCGTCCACGCCGAGGCGGACGTGCTGATCGACGCGGTCGGCGGGCCGGAGGCGCACCGGCTGCTCCCGGTGGTCCGGCCCGGCGGCCGGATCGTGCCGGTCTACTTCGGCGACTACCGGCGCGAGGAGGCCGCCCGGCTCGGCGTCACCGTCGAGGAGGGCTGGCAGGTGCGGTCGAGCGGGGCCGACCTCGCCGAGCTGGCCGTCCTCCTCGACGAGGGGCGGCTGCAGGTCCACCTCGACAGCATCCACCCGCTCGCCGAGGCGGCGGCCGCGCACCGGCGGGCCGAGCAGGGGCACGTCCGCGGCAAGATCGTCCTGACCGTCCGGCCGTAGGCGGCACCCGGGCCGGTGCCCGGACCCGTACCCAGGCCGGCGCCGCGCCCGGAGGCAGCACCCCGGCCGGAGCGGGCGGCAACCCCCACCCCGCGCGCCAGGGTTGACCCCCTCCCGAACCGAAGCACCCGTCAGATTCGTTACACCCCGTCACCGTTGCCCGTTCGGACAGCCACCTGCCCGAACGGGCAACACGCGTCGCCCGTTCGCCCGACCGTCGCTCCGCCCGGCCCGCGCCAGCCGGGGCCCGGAGGTTCCGGCGCAGGTCATGCCCGGTCGGCCGGTTGCCCACGGGCCGCCACCCGTGGTTCCCAGGAGGAGGGTTGACACCGAAGTTGGTCTAGTCCACCGTAGGGACAGAAGTGCTTGACGAGGCCGGAACAGGTGACCGGCACTCCCTGTCGGACGAGCAGGAACCCCTCCCGCCCTGCTTCCCCACTCCCCCCGCCGGGGCCGCCCGCCGGCCCTGCCCCCGCCATGCCCGGAGGTCGTCCCGACCACCCCGGGCACGGGCGCGGGTGCCGCCCCGCGGCCACCGACCGAACCGGACGTACCGACCCGAACCCTGGAGTCACGTGATGCCGAAGCCCGACGGATACCTGTACCGAGCCGCTTCGGACCGCCCCTACTTCAGCAACGACGGCGAGTCCTACCTGGCCGCCACCCCGCTGAAGGACATCGACAAGCGGCGGCCGCTGCGCGTGCTCTCCGAGGAGCAGTTCGCCTTCTGGCAGACCTACGGCTACGTCGTCGTGCCGCAGGCCATCCCCGCCGAGGCGGCCCGCGCGCTGCTCGACTTCGCCTGGGACTTCCAAGGGCTCGACCCCGAGCGCCCCGACACCTGGTACCAGGAGCGCGAGTTCCGCGACGAGCTGGACCGGCACCTGCACATCTACGGCTTCGTCGAGGCGTACCAGCACCAGCTGCTCTGGGACAGCCGGCAGGCCCGGCGGGTCTACGACGCCTTCGTCGACGTCTGGGACTGCGAGGAGCTCTGGGTCACCCTCGACCGGCTCAACCTCAACCCGCCGAACATCCGCAACCGCGACCGCGCGCTGATCGAACCCACCGACAAGGGCTTCGACATCGAGCTGCACTGGGACGTCGACACCACCCTCGGCATGCTCCCGCAGCGCGTCCAGGGCATCATCGCGCTCAACGACACCGAGCCGGACCACGGCGGCTTCCAGTGCGACCCGGAGCTGTTCCGCCGCTTCAACACCTGGCAGGCCGCCCAGCCGGCCGACCGCGACCCGATCCGCCCGGCCGTCGACCACGCCGAGTTCCCGGTCGTGCGGCCCGAGTTGAAGGCCGGCGACCTGCTGATCTGGAACGGCATGCTGGCCCACGGGGTCGCCCGCAACACCTCCGCCGCCGGCGTGCGCGCCGTCCAGTACCTGTCGATGATGCCCGCCCTGGAGGAGCACGAGGAGCTGCGCGCATCCCGCGTCCACTCCTGGCGCCACCTCTCCACCCCGACCTGGAACCGCACCCTGGTCGGCGACCACCGCGAGCACGAGTCGCTGCGCTACGGGACGGCCGAACTGACCGACCTCGGGGCCAAGTTGCTCGGCCTGGAGTCCTGGCACGCCGACACCCCGGACGCCGTCGACCACGCCGCCGAACCCACCGAGAACATCCAGGACACCCAGGACACCCAGGACGCCGAGGACGCCGAGGCATGAGCACCGCCCCGCGCAGCATCTGCCTGGCCCTGCCCACCAACCGGGCCTGCACACCGGCCATCGACGCCGTCGGCGAGGAAGCCGCCTGGGCCGCCCGCGAGTTCGGCGTGCAGGTGCACCTGCTGATCCTCGACTCGGCGGACGCCGCCACCCGCGCCGAACACGCGAAGGCGGTCGACGCCCTGCCCGCCACCCCCGGCGTGCTCGTCCACCACCTCGACGAGGAGCAGCAGCGCGCCTTCCTGCGCGCGGCCATCGCCCGGGCCGGTACGGGTCTGCCCGCCGCCGACCCCGCCGTCCTGCTCGACCTCATGCTGCCGGACGCCGTCTCCTACGGCGCCTGCACCAACCGGGCGTTCCTGCTGGCCGCCGCGCTCGGCTGCGCCTCCGTCCACCGCCGCGACTCCGACAGCGCCTACCAGCGGCTGGACGGCGAGCCGGTGTTCCCGATCCACCACGAGCTGCGCTCGATCGGCCGGCGGGCCGCCGACGCCGCACCCGGCGTCACCCACCACACCCTGGACCCGGTGCACGCGGAGAAGCCGGTCGCCCTGGTCGGCAGCTCCTTCGTCGGCGAGCTCTCCGTCGACCTCGGCGAGATCCGCGCGCTGGACCCGGCAGCCTACGAGGAGGTCGTCGGCCTGTGGGCGCCCACCGACCACACCGCCGAGCAGCGCCGCGAGCTGGTCGCCGACTCCTTCGTCGGCAACGGCACCGACCCGTTCACCCATGACCGCGCGGTGCTCGACCTGCCCGACATCTGGCGGATCGACATGTGCAACATCGCCCTCGACCGCGAGGTGTACGAGCGGGTGCCGCTGCCGCCGGCCACCGCCACCATCGGCAGCGACTACTTCCTGCACCACCTGGTGCTGAACGCCACGCTGCCCGGGGTCACCCACAACCGCAACATCGTCAACTTCTACACGCCGGACCGGCGGACCGACGCCGGGTTCACCGCGTACCAGCTGCGGTTCACCAAGTTCCTCCTGTCGATGCTCTACCTGCACCCGGTGTACGACGCGCTGGAGGCGGCGGGCGGGGCGCTGCTGGACGAGCACCACCACGTCCGGCCCGGCCCGGTCGCCGGGTTCGCCCGCCGCGCGGCCGGCACGGACCGGGCGGAGAACCACCGCCGGCTGGCCGTCGTCGACCGGGTCTACCGCGAACTCGGCGGTCGCTACGCCGAGTTCGCCGACCACCTGGTGCCACTGCGGGAGCGGCTGCTGGACGAGGCGCAGGCCGACATCGAGTCCTTCGCGCTGCTCGTCGACGCCTGGACGCCACTGGTCGCCGCCGCCCGCACCACCCCGCTCCCCGACCCGCCTCTCAGACCGGGCATGTCCGAAGCACCCGAAGCGCCCACCGCCGTCCGGAGCCGCCGCGATGCCTGACCACGGACGCCTGCGCGCCGCCCTGGCCGCCGCCGAGGACGACCGGATCATCTACGACCTCGACGGCATCGAGGCCCAGTACGACGCCCTGCTGCGCGAACTCCCGGACGTCGCCGTCCGGTTCGCCATGAAAGCCTGCCCGGTGGACGAGGTGCTCGACTGCCTGGCCGCCCGGGGCTCCGGCTTCGACGCGGCCGGACCGCAGGAGATCGTCCAGGCGCTGCGCACCGGAGTCCCGGCCGACCGGATCCACTACGGCAACACCATCAAGTCCGACCGGCAGATCGCCGAGGCGTACCGGCTCGGCGTCCGCGACTTCGCCACCGACAGCCTGGCCGACGTCGCCGCGATCGCCGAACACGCGCCCGGCGCACGGGTGTTCTGCCGCCTCGCGACCAGCGGCGAGGGAGCGCTCTGGGGCCTGAGCCGCAAGTTCGGCTGCTCGTCCGAGGACGCGATCCGAGTGCTGGAGGCCGCGCGCGCCGCCGGCCTGGTCCCGGCCGGCCTCTCGGTGCACGTCGGTTCGCAGCAGCTCACCTCCGAGGCCTGGCAGCACGCGGTGGAGACGCTGGTCTCCGTGGTCGAGGAGGCCAACCGGCGCGGCATCCTGCTCGACCACGTCAACCTCGGCGGCGGCCTGCCCGCCCTGGGCGTCCTGGATCGGCGCGGCCGGCCGCTGCACCCGCCGCTCGACAAGATGTTCACGGTGATCCGCGAGGGCATCCAGCGACTGCGCGAAGTGTCCGTCGTCCCGCTGGAGTTCCTGCTCGAACCGGGCCGCCATCTGGTCGCCGACCATGGCGCCATCCGCGCCCACGTCACTCGACTGACCGACCGTCAGCAGCTCGACGGCGAGCGGGCGTACTGGCTCTACCTGAGCTGCGGGAAGTTCAACGGCCTGTACGAGATGGACGAACTGCGGTACCGGCTGGAGTTCCCGAGCCACCCCGGCGCGGCCACCGTCCCCGCCGTGATCGCCGGCCCGACCTGCGACAGCGACGACGCCTACGCCGACGAGGGCGCCGGGGTGCCGGTCCCCTTGGACGCCGCCTCCGGCGACCCGGTCTGGATCCTCTCCTGCGGCGCCTACGCCACCGCCTACACCACCCGGGGCTTCAACGGCTTCCCGCCGCTCCCCCACAACTGTATCCGCACCACCGAGGGCAAGCCGAAAGAGAGCGTTTAGATGCCCGCGCACCACACCCCCCTGGACGAGGACCTGCTCGTCCGCCCCCTCACCGACGCCGACTGGGCCGAGGTGGTCCCGCTGGAGGCCCGCGCCTACGCCGCGAGCGGGCTCTCCGAGGGCGACGAGGCCCTGCGCTCCCGGCACCGGGCCGCCCCCGACTACTGCTTCGTGCTGGAGCACAAGGGCGAGTTCGGCGGCTACCTGCTCGCCCTGCCGTACCCGCTCGGCCGCTGCCCCGACCTCAGCCACGCCGAACCCGGGACCGCCGCCGCGACCGCCACCCCCGCCTCCGCCTCCGCCAACCTGCACGCCCACGACCTGGTCATCGTCGAACGGCTGCGCGGCCAGGGCCTGGCCCCCCGCCTGCTCACCTTCCTCGCCGACACCGCCCGGGCCCGCGGCCACGCCACCATCTCCCTGGTCGCCGTCCGCGGCAGCGACGTTCTCTGGAGCCCGCTCGGCTACCACCCCCACCCCGAGGTCGAGCTCCCGGCGAGCTACGGCGACCGCGCCGTCTACATGTCGATGCCCCTCAGCTAGCCCCCGCCCCGTCCCCTTCCCCCCACCTCCCCCACCAACGAATCGGGCTGATGCACATGCTCCGCGTGCGCGATGACTTCCTCCGGGCCCAGCTGGCCATCGCAGCGCTGTTCTGCCTCCTCGGCTTCCAGTACGCGACCTGGGTCTCCCGCCTCCCCGCGCTGAAGACCCGGCTCGATCTGAGCGAGGCCCAAATCGGCCTGCTGCTGATGGTCTGCGGCATCGGCGCCGCCGCCTCCTTCCCGCTCGTCGCCACCCTCATGAAGCGGTACGGCTCGCGCACCCTGGCCACCGTCTCCGCGATCGCCTTGGGCCTCGTCCTGGCCGGCCTCACCCTGGCGCCGAACTTCCCGGTCCTGCTCGTGGTGGCCTGCCTCGACGGCGTGGCGGTCGGCTTCCTCAACGTCGCGATGAACGCCCAAGGCGCCGCCCTGGAGGTCGCCTTCCAGCGCACCGCGATGTCCAGGCTGCACGCCACCTTCAGCGCCGGCTCGCTGCTCGCCGCCCTGCTCGCCTCCGGCGTCAACGCCGTGACCACCACGCTCTCCGTGCACTTCGCGCTCGCCGCCGGCGTCCTCGCGCTGCTCCTCGTCCTCGCCCAGACCGGCATGCTCGCCGACCAGCCGCAGCCCGCCGAGTCCACCCCGGAGCCCGACGCCGCCGCCGGGAAGCGCCGCGGCATCCCGCTCCCCTCCAAGATCACCATCTGGATGGGCCTGGCGATGGTCTTCGGCACCATCACCGAGGGCGCGATGAACGACTGGTCGGCGCTCTACCTCAAGGACGTCGTCCACGCCTCGCCCCAGCTGGCGCCGCTGGGCATCG
Organism: Kitasatospora sp. NPDC093806; assembly: GCF_040683335.1. NCBI lineage: Bacteria > Bacillati > Actinomycetota > Actinomycetes > Kitasatosporales > Streptomycetaceae > Kitasatospora > Kitasatospora sp. NPDC093806. The sequence continues at coordinate 10,461 of NZ_JBFBDO010000051.1, read as the reverse complement.
CCGCCGTCTCGGTCATGATGGTGCTCGCCCGGCTCTTCGCCGACGGCTGGCGCACCCGCTTCGGCGACGGCCGGATCGTCCGCGTCGGCAGCGCGGTGGCCGGGCTCGGCCTGGCGCTCGCCCTGCTGACGGGCGGCGTGGTGCCGACCCTGCTCGGCTTCGCCTGCGTCGGCCTGGGCGTCGCCGCCGTCACCCCGTGCGTCTACGTGGCCGCCGCCCGCCAGGGCTCCGACGCGCTCGCCCTGGTCGCCGCCACCGGCACCACCGGCCTACTCGCCGGACCGGCCGTGATCGGCTTCATCGCCAACGCGAGCAGCCTGGTCTGGGGCATGGGCGTGGTCGCGGCCTCCGCCGTCCTGGTCGCCGTGTGCGCCACCCGGATCCAGTGGCCCGCCCTCGACCGCACCCCCACCCCGGCGAGCCCCGCCCCCGCCGAGGCCTAGGACCTCCAACGCCCGGCCCCTGAACGTCCGGCCCCCGCCCCCGTCGGGGGCCGGACCACCTCCCCGAAAACCCGTCGCCCCCGCCGAACCCGGCTGGTTACGCTCGCCGGATGAGCACCCGCACCTTCCGGATCACCGTCCGCGGCGTCTTCGACGCCCTCACGCCCGAGCAGCGCGCCGAACTCCAGTCCCGGGCCGCCGACCACAACGTCCTCTTCGCCGCGTTCACCCCCGAGGGCCACCTCAGCTACGACCTCGACGCCCGCGCCGTCTTCACCTTCCGCTACCAGGACTCCGGCGAGGCCGAGGAGGACATCCTCGACGCCACCGAACGCGCCGAGACCTCCGCCCGCGCCTGGCTCGACGCCCGCGGCTACGGCTACAAGAACCTCCGCTCCCAGTCCGAAGACCTCTCCCAGGCCCCCCTCGGCAAGCGCCAACGCCGCGAAGCCCGCAACGGCTGACCGATGCACCGACCGCAGCCGCACCCGCCGGGCCGGACGGCGGACCCGCCGCCACCGCTCGCCACCGAGCTGCTCGGGCACCCGCCGGGCACCCGGCTGCTGCTGCTCAACTGCGACGACTTCGGGCTGAACGAGGACGTCAACCACGCCGTCGTCGCGGCGATCTCGGCGCGGAGTACGGGCTGGCCGTCCGGGTCTGGCTGGCGCCGGCCGTAGCGCGGCTCCGCGCCCGGGGGTTGCCGGTGGTGGACCACGGCTTCCTGGACAGCTTCGCCGTCCCGCTCGACGACAAGCCCGCCCACTACGCCCGACTGCTCGCCGCGCTGCCGCCGGGCCTCACCGAGTGGGCCGTCCATCCGAGCCTCGGCACGCCCGCCTCCCGGGCGGGGGACGGCGGGTGGCGGGTGCGCCGCTCGGACCACGCGTTCCTGGTGTCGCCGCGCGCCCGGGAGTTGCTGGACGAGCACGGGGTCGTGGTGACCGACTACCGTCCGCTCCGGGAGCGTTGGCGCGCGGCCGGCTGAGGCGGAGGGCTCAGCCGTCGAGGGCGCCGAGCGCGGGGACGTAGGCCAGGCCGTGCGGGCCGGTGCCGGGGGCGAAGGCGACCTCGCGGAGGACCCGGTAGTCCGCCAGGTCCACCACGGTCAGGGTGTCCGAGGAGATGTTCGAGACGTACCCGAGTGCCCCGTCCGGCGAGGACCGGACGGTCAGCGGGAACTGCCCGACCGGCACCTCGCCCAGCTCGGTCAGTGCACCGTCCGTCGCCCCGGGGACGGGGCCGAAGATCCGCAACCGCCCGGCCGCCGGCCCCGGCCCCGCCGCACCGCCGTGGACCTCCCCGACCAGCACCAGCCCGCCCGCCGTCACGTGCACCGGCACGGCGGGCGCGGCCAGCGGGACGGTGCGCACCACCCGGTCGGTGCGGACGTCCACCACCGCCAGGGCGGGCGGCGCGGCCGGCGCGCCGGTCGGCGCCGCCCGCGGGGTGGCGACCACCGCGTACCGCCCGTCCCCGGTGACGGCGATGCCCTCGCTGCCGGGCACCGGCACCGTCCCGAGCATGCCGCCCCGCCCGGCGGCGGCCTCGGAACCCAGGGCCAGCACGGTCAGATGCCCGGCCTCCTTGTTGGTGGTGTAGCCCTTGCCCCCGTCCGGCGTGAGCTCGAACCAGTGCGGCCCCGGCGCGCCCACGGCGATCCGGTCGACCACCTTCCGGGTCCGCAGGTCCAGCACCACCACCGCGCCGTCCCCGGCCGGGCCCGCCTCCACGCTCACGTAGAGCAGCCCGCGCGCCGCGTCGAGCGCCAGCCCGTGCGGGGCGTGCTCCGGCGCGAGGTCAATGGTCTCTACCACCCGGCGGTGATCCGGATCGACCACCACCACCTCCGTGCCCCGGCCGCCGTGCTGCCCGTAGAAACCGGAGCGGTAGGTGACGGTCCCGTAGAGCAGCCGCCGACCTGCGTCGAAGACCAGCTCGTGCGGTTCCGGCGGCAGCGGCAGCTCGCCGAGCAGGCGTGCGCCGTCGGCCGAGAGAAAGGTCAGCATACGGCCTCCTTGGCAGGCCACCGCCAACATGTCATTGTCGATCGTCACGTCAAATCCTTTGGTCCGAAGGGCCGTTGACACGATCGACGGTAGATTCCGGGCCGCCATGCGCACCAGTGAAACCCCGGTCAGCACACATTCCACCCCTGGTCATCCACCACCCCCACCCGACCTACCGATCCCCCGCGGAGAAGCCCATGCCGGACCTCGACCTCAATCTGCTCGTCGCCCTGGACGCCCTGCTGGAGGAGAGCAGCGTGACCGCGGCGGCCGAGCGGCTGCACACCTCACCCCCGGCGATGAGCCGCACCCTGGGCCGGCTGCGCCGCGTGCTCGGTGATCCGCTGCTGGTCCGGGCCGGTCGCGGACTGGTCCCGACACCGCGCGCGGTGGAACTGCGGGCCGAGGTGCGCGCGCTGGTCAGCCGGGGGCAGGCGTTACTGGTGCCGCAGGCCGCCGCCGAACCGTCCGAGCTGAACCGCCGCTTCACCCTGCAGACCGGGGACGTCCTGCTGACCGCGATCGGCGCGGACCTGGTGGAGGCCGTCCGCGCGCAGGCCCCGGCCGTGACGCTGCGCTTCCTCGGCGAGCACCTGGAGGGCTCCAGCGCGATGCGCGACGGCGTGATCGACCTGGAGGTCGGGGTGACCGACCACCTGGACCCGGAGACCCGGACCGAACCGCTGGCCGGCACCGGCCTGGTCGGCATCGCCCGCGCCGGGCACCCGCTGACCGTCGGCGCGCCACCGACGGTGCAGGAGTTCGCCGCCGCCGACCACCTCGCGGTCTCCCGGCACGGCCGCGGCCCGGGGCCGGTCGATCAGCGGCTGGCCGAACTCGGGCTCGCCCGCCGGGTGGTGGCCACCGTGCCGAGCTTCACCACGGCGCTCTTCCTGCTCCGGGACACCGACCTGGTCGCGCTGGCCCCGGCCCGGCTGCGCAGCCCGGCGGCCGCGGCGTTCGGGCTGCGCACCTTCCCGCTGCCGGTGGAGCTGCCCGAGGTGGTGCTGAGCATGGCCTGGCACCCCCGCAACGACCAGGACGCGGGCCACCGCTGGCTGCGCGAGCTGGTCCGCGGCGTGGTCACCGCGCACACCGGCCCGGACGCGCGGCTGGACGGCATCCCGTCCGTCGCCACCCTCTTCCCGCTCCCACCGACGGCTGCCACAACGGCGACGGCGCCCAACCCCCCGGCCCTGACCGGACGTTGAGCGCCGTCACCGACGGAGACCACGGACCGCCGCAGGACCTACGCGGTCCGCCGCAGCAGCGCCAGGTACATCGCGTCCGTCCCGTGCAGGTGCGGCCAGAGCTGGACGTCCGGCCCGTCGCCGAGCGCCGGAACGCCCGGCAGCAGCGGCCGCGCGTCGATCCACTCGACCCGGCCGCCCTCGGCCCGCAGCACGTCGTCGACGACCGCCCGGGTCTCGGCGAGGTGCGGCGAGCAGGTCGCGTACCCGACCACCCCGCCGACCCGGGTGGCCTCGATCGCCGAGCGCAGCAGGTCGCGCTGGAGCGGCCCGAAGGCGGCGACGTCCTGCGGGCGGCGGCGCCAGCGGGCCTCGGGGCGGCGGCGCAGCGCGCCCAGCCCGGAGCACGGCACGTCGACGAGCACCCGGTCGAAGCCGCCGGACTTCCAGGCCGGCCGGGTGCCGTCGGCGGCGATCACGGTGTACGGGCCGGGGTTGCCGGCCAGGGCCCGGGCGACCAGCCGGGCCCGGTGCGGCTGCTTCTCGCTGGCGACCAGGGCGGCGCCGCGCTCGGCGGCGAGGGCGGCGAGCAGCGCGGCCTTGCCGCCGGGGCCGGCGCAGCCGTCCAGCCAGAGCCGGTCCGGGCCGTCCAGCGGCGCGGCGGCGAGGGCGAGGGCGACGAGCTGGCTGCCCTCGTCCTGGACGCCGGCCCGGTTCTCCTGGACCGCGGCGAGCGCGCCCGGGTCGCCGCCCTCGGCGAGCCGCAGTGCGAACGGGGACCAGCGGCCCGGCTCGGCCTCGGGCAGCGCGTCGGCCAGCTCGCCGACGGTGGCCCGGCCGGGGCGGGCGATCAGGGTGACCTCGGGGCGCTCGTTGTCGGCGCGCAGCAGCTCCTCCATCGCCGTGCGCCCGGAGGCGTCCGGCTGCCAGCGGCCGAGCGAGTCCCAGAGCGCGGCGACCACCCAGCGCGGGTGGGAGTGGACGACGGCGAGGTGGTCCTCGGCGTCCTTCTCGTACGGCGGGGCGACCTGCCCGATCCAGGTGTCGAGGTCGTGGGCGCTGATCCGGCGCAGCACGGCGTTGACGAACTTGGCCTTGCCGTCGCCGAGCACCACCCGGGCCAGCTCGACGGTGGCCGAGACGGCGGCGTGGGTGGGGATGCGGGTGGTCAGCAGCTGGTGGGCGCCGAGCGAGAGGACGTCGAGGACTGGCGGGTCGACCTTGCCGAGCGGGCGGTCGATGCAGGCGGCGATGATCGCGTCGTAGGTGCCCTGGAGCCGGAGCGTGCCGTAGACCAGTTCGGTGGCGAGCGCGGCGTCGCGCCGGTCCATGCCCTTCTGCTCGGCCTCGCGGAGCAGCGAGGGCAGGATCAGGTTGGCGTAGGCGTCGCGCTCGTCGACGGCCCGCAGGGCGCGGAAGGCGACGATCCGGGCCGGGTCCTTCTTCGGTCGGCGGTGCGGACGCGGGGCGCGCTTGGCGCCGGGGCCGGCGGGGGTGTTGCTGGGCGTGCTCATAACGATGTGCCTCAAAGTGCTGCGGTGGTTATCAACGGTCCACGATATCCCGGGCGGGACGTACCGCCCGAAGCGTCCTCCACCGGTCCGGCCGGGACGGGTCAGCCCGTCGCGCAGAGGGCGAGTGCCATCGCTCCGTCCACGCCGACCGCGGCGGCCTCCCAGGTGTTGCTCCGGTCGGTCGACGGGGCGTTCAGCGTCACCAGCACCGCCGGCGCGGCACCGTTGGTGGGATCGACCGCGATCCTCCCAAGGTCGAAGCCTCCGGCGATCAGGAAGGTGTCCGCCGGGCAGGTGGCGGTGGAGACCGTGCCCGAGGCGGCCGGGGCACCGCGCACCACCGTGGTGGTCGCGGCGGCGGCCGGCGGAGCGGTCGCCAGACCGTAGGTCGCGGCGACCAGCAGCGCGCCGGCCAGGGCGGTCCAGGTGCGCGGGCTCGTCCAAGTACGCGGGCTCGTCCAGGTGAGTCGGGCCATCGGGATCAGCCTTCCTGGTGAGGAATCCCCCACTCGGACCAAGGTAGGTCGACCCTCGACGGACCGCTCGGCGAGGGCCGACCTGCCTCGGGTCAGCCCTCGGCCGGCTGCTCGCCGAACCGCTCGCCGGACTCGATCCGGGCGCCGCGCGCCCAGTCCGCCGCCCGCATCGCCTTCTTGCCCTGCGGCCGCACCTCGCCGAGTTCGACGTCGTGGCTGCCGGTGCCGACCCGGACGCTGTTCTTGCCGACGGCGAGCTCACCGGGGGCCAGCTCCGCGGAGTACGCGAGCAGCGTGACCGGGCCGGTGACCTTGAGCCGCTCGCCGCGGAACTCGGTCCAGGCGCCGGGCGCGGGCGCGCAGCCGCGCACCACCCGGTCGACCCGCAGCGCGGGCGCGGTCCAGTCGATCCGGGCGTCCTCGACGGTGATCTTCGGGGCGAGCGTGACGCCCTCGGCCGGCTGCGGGACGGCCCGCAGGGCGCCGTCCTCGATGCCGTCCATGGTGGCCAGCAGCAGCCGCGCGCCGGCGACGGACAGCCGGTGGAGCAGCTCGCCGCTGGTGTCGGCGGGGCGGACCTCCTCGGTCAGGACGCCGTAGACCGGGCCGGAGTCGAGGCCCTGCTCGATCAGGAAGGTGGACGCGCCGGTGACCTCGTCGCCGGCCAGCACCGCGTGCTGGACGGGCGCGGCGCCGCGCCAGGCGGGGAGCAGCGAGAAGTGCAGGTTGACCCAGCCGTGCGCGGGGATCTCCAGGGTCCCGGGGCGCAGCAGGGCGCCGTAGGCGACGACCGGGCAGCAGTCGGGGGCGAGTTCGGTGAGGCGGGCGACGAAGTCGGGGTCGCTCGGCTTCGCCGGCTTGAGGACCTCGATCCCGGCCTCCTCGGCGCGCTGGGCGACCGGGCTGGCGACGAGCTTGCGCCCGCGGCCGGAGGGGGCGTCGGGGCGGGTGACCACCGCGACGACCTCGTGCCGGTCGGAGGCGAGCAGGGCGTCCAGGGCGGGAACGGCGACCTCGGGGGTGCCGGCGAACACGAGGCGCATCAAGTGCCTTTCTGCAGTGGGGAGTTCCGGTTGAACAACAAGGGGTCGTCAGCGCGCGGCGCCGAAGGTGCTGTGCGGGGAGACCTTGACCACCGGCGCGGGGCCGGTGCCCCAGTCCGTCTCGCGGATCGCCTTCAGCGCGGACTTCCGCTGCGCGGTGTCGAGGCGGTCGATGAAGATGATGCCGTCGAGGTGGTCGGTCTCGTGCTGGATGCAGCGGGCGAGGAGTTGGGTGCCCTCGATGGTGACCGGGTCGCCGTACATGTTGAAGCCCTTGGCGACGACGCCGTACGCGCGCCGGGTGTCGTAGCGCAGGCCGGGCAGCGAGAGGCAGCCCTCCGGGCCCTCCTGCTCCTCCTCGCTGAGCGACAGGTCCGGGTTGATCAGGTGGCCCGTGACACCGTCCACGTGGTAGGTGAACACCCGCAGCGAGATCCCGAGTTGGGGTGCGGCCAGGCCGGCGCCGGGGGCGTCGAGCATGGTGTCGGTGAGGTCCTTGACGAGGGTGCGCAGTTCCTTGTCGAAGGTGGTGACGGGCTGGGCGGTGGCGCGCAGGACGGGGTCTCCGAAGATGCGGATCGGCTGGATCGCCACGGGTGCGGGCTCCTGTCCGTCGGGGTGCGGGCTACTGGTCTGGAGGCGGGCCGCACGGCGTGCGCGCGGCCGTCGGCAAGTCTATGCAATCCGCCCGCCGCGGGTTCTGGCATATCCCGTCTCGTCTTGCCTGCGTGACCCCGGCGGGCGGTCCGGCGTTGGTCAAGTGGGATTGACCGTGGCCGGAGCTCGCGGGAAGGGCGCTCCGGCCGAGCCGAACCGTACGGAAGGTGGCACGTAGGCCATGGCCGAGCAGATCAACCACGACGCCCGGGCGCGGGCGAGCCTGCACCTGCTGGTGCGGGACATCGAGCGGGTGAGGCGGCAGGTCGACGCGCTGCGGACGCTCACCGCCCAGTTGGGCAACGTCTACCGGCCGCGCCGGCCGAGCACCTCGGCGGGTTTCGTGGTGTACGGGCGGGCCCCGGCGCCGACGGTGCGGCTGGCGCAGGAGCTGCGGGAGAGCGTGGAGACGCTGGTGGCGGCGGCGGTGGAGTTCGACCGCGCGCTGGGCTTCTCCTGGGACTCGGTGGGCTCGGCCCTCGGGGTCACCAAGCAGGCGGTGCACCGCCGGTACGGGATGCGCCGGCCGACCAGCGAGCTGCTGGCGGCGGGCGGCGCCGTCCCGAACCCGACCCGCCCGGACCGCTCCGAGGAGCTGCCCGGCCACCCCCCGGCGCACGCTCCGGCCCACAATCCGGACCGCGTGCCCGCCCACCCGGGGGCGCACACCCCGACCCACACTCCGGCGCACGCGCCGGACCGCGTGCCCTCGCCCACCGGCCTGGCCACCACCGTCCCCGCCGCCCGCCAGGGCGGTCTGGACCGCACCAGCCTGGAGCGCAACGGCCTGGACCGGGCCGCGCTCGACCGGGCCGCGCTCGACCGCGCCCCGGCGGACCGCCCCGGCGTCCCGCTGCGCGGCTGACCAGCCCGGCAGCCGAACAGGCAGGCGGCCGAACAAGCAAGCAGCCCCCGGGTGGGGAACGGGCTACCCCCGGCCGTTCCTCACCCGATGTCCGTCGGATCGATCCGCACCTTGACCGTCTCCGGCGTCCGCAACGCGATCCGCGCGATCTGCGCCGCCTTCAGCGCCGTCGCCAGCGCCGCGCCCTGCCCGGGCGCGACCCGCAGCAGCGCGCGCTCCTGCTCCTCCCCGCGCAGCGCCGCCACCGGCACCGGCCCGAGCACGTCCGCGCCCTCCGGCAGCCGGATCAGCCCGAGCAGATCGGCCACCGCCGCCGGACTGCCGGTCACCGAGGCCATCCGGGCGACCGGCGGGAAGTGCAGCTGGGCCCGCTCGTCCAGCTCCAGCCCGGCGTGCCCGAACGGGTCCCAGCGCACCAGCGCCTGCACCGGCCGCGCGGTCGGCTCGGCGACCACGACCACCGTCCCGCCCTCGGTCGACGGCCGGACCAGCGCGGCGGCGGCCAGCCAGAGCCGCAGCGCCTCCTCCCCGGCCCGCAGGTCGGGGCGGCCGAGCAGCGCCCAGCCGTCCAGCAGCAGCGCGGCCGCGTACCCGCCGCCGCCCTCGACCACCGGCTCGGCGCCGGGCGTGGAGATCACCAGCGCGGGCTCGTCCGGGACGGTGGCCAGCACGGCGTCCCGCCCGGAGGTGCGCACCGGGACGCGCGGGAAGGCCTTGCCCAGCTCCTCCGCCGTCCGCCGGGCGCCGATCACCTGGGCGCGCAGCCGGAACGAACCGCACTCCGGGCAGTGCCAGTCGGTCTCGGCCTCCCCGCACCACCCGCAGTGCAGCGGCGCGTCGGCGCCGGCCGCCTCCAGCGGACCCTCGCAGCGCCGGCAGCGGGCGGGCGTGCGGCAGCGGGCGCAGGCCAGCCGGGGCACGTAGCCGCGCCGGGGCACCTGGATCAGCACCGGCCCGCCGGCCGCCAGGCCCTCGCGGGCCGCCTCCCAGCCGACCGAGGGCAGCCGGGCGGCCTGCGCGGCGGCGTCCCGGTGCTGGTCCTGGTCGGTGACGGTGCGCACCCGCGGCGCCACCTGCCGGACGGTCTCCCGGTCGGCGGCCAGCGACCGGGCCCACCCGGTGCGCACCAGCTGCGCGCCCTCGACGGTGACGGCGTGCCCGCCGAGCAGCACGGCGGCGCCTTCCTCGGCGGCGCGCAGCAGCGCGACCTCCCGGACGTGCGGGTGCGGGGCGCGCGGGTCGCTGTGGCTGGAGTCGCCGTCCGACCAGACCACCACCAGGCCGAGGTCGTGGACGGGGGCGAACATCGCGGCCCGGGTGCCGACGGCGGCGTGCACCGAGCCCCGGCTCACGGTGAGCCAGCGCCGGTAGCGCTCGCGCGGGCCGAGGTCGGCAGCCAAGGTGGCGTGGCTGCCCTCGCCGAGCAGTTCGGTGAGCGCCCGGTCGACCCGGGCGACCGAGCGGCCGTCCGGCAGGACGACCAGCGCGCCGCGCCCGCCCGCCAGGGTGGCGGCGACGGCGCGGGCGATCTCGTACGGCCAGCCGGGGCCGGGCAGCGCCGTCCAGACCGCCCGGGGCGAGCCGCCGCCGGCCAGCGCGGCGAGGAACTCCGGACCGGCGGGGTAGCGGGACCAGCCGCCGGGCGCGGGCGGGGCCGGCCGGGGCCGGGGCGGCGGCGAGGGCTCCGCCTCGGCCTTGGCGTGCCGGGGCGGCACCGCGAGCTGCAACACATCGGCCAGCGTCCCCGCGTACCGGTCGGCGACGGTGCGGCAGAGCCGCAGCAGCGGCGGGCTGAGCACCGGCTCGGGCGAGAGGACCTGGGCGAGCGGGGCGAGCGGCCCGGGGAAGTCGCTCTTCGGCAGCCGGGCGACGATGAACCCGTCGTGCAGTTCGCCGCCCTCGCGCTGCCCCTTCACCACCCGCGCCCCGAAGCGCACCCGGACCCGGACGCCGGGCTGGGCCTCCTCGGCCATCGCGGCCGGCACCTCGTAGTCGAAGAGCTTGTCGATGGTGAGCACGCCCTTGTCGACGACCACCCGGGCGACCGGATTCTCCGCCGCCCGCTTGGCGCCGTGCCAGGTGCGCGGTTTGGCCCGGCGGACCGTCTCCCGGATGAACGCCAGCTGCTCCGGCGCCCCGCCCTCGTCACTCCCCTGCGTGTTGCTCATCGCCCCAAGTAGTACCAGGTCCCACCGACAAAGCAGCAGGTGGCGGCCGCCCCGCCAACGGCGGCCCCCCCCGCCGGTCAGGCATGTGAGGGGGTG